>NZ_RZTI01000159.1:0-12027 GCF_003997275.1 Mesorhizobium sp. M6A.T.Ce.TU.002.03.1.1 | reverse complement strand
GTGCTCGAACGGCTCGGCCGGCGTTGGCAGCGTCTCCTCAGCGGCATCGTCGACCTTCCCTATGCGGTCCCCGGCGTCGTGCTTGCGATAGCCTGCATCCTCCTGTTCCTGCGCCCGCTGCCGCTGGTCGGCAGCCTCTATGCAACGGCCTCGATCATCGTGGTCGCCTACGCGATGCGGTTTTTCACGCTCGCCTTGAAACCAGTGGCTACCGCGGTCGGGCAGATTTCACGCGACCTCGACGAGGCGGCGGCGGTGTCGGGTGCTGGGTCCCTGCGCCGGCTTGCAACGATAACCGCGCCGCTCGCCGCACCCGCGGCAGTGGCAGGCGGGCTGCTCGTCTTCATGAGCGCCTTCAACGAGCTGACGGTCTCGGCCTTGCTCTGGTCGAGCGGCAATGAGACGCTCGGCGTGGTGCTGTTCAGCCTCGAGGAAGCAGGCTTGGGAACGCAGGCCGCCGCGATCGCCGTTTCCACGATTGCCGTTGTCGTCGTCCTGCTGCTTGTGCTCGACCGGTTCGGCCGGCGGCTTCCGGCAGGCGTCTTGCCCTGGCGGTAAGCAGCGTTAGGCGCCTGGAATAATCCAGGCGTCCGAGACGGCGACATTCACGCTCTGGCCGACTGCCACTGCCTCGGTGCTGTCGATCAGCAATTCCTGTCCTGGTCCTGGTCCTGGCCCTCGCCCTGGCATCGGCAAGGCCAGCCGCACCTCATGCACCGGACCGCGATAGACGCTGTCGAGCACCGTCGCCGGCATGCCCTCAGGTGAAATCCGCAGCGCTTCCGGTCGCAGCAGGATTTTCACCGGCCCTGCCGATGTCCCGGCACTTCGCGCCACGAGGCGATGCCCGGCTATGTCGACCGTCGCGGTTTCTTCGGCATGATCGATGACTGTCCCCCCAACGATGGAACCGCGCCCAACGAAGCCGGCAACCGTGGCATTGGCCGGGGCGCGATAGACCTCCTGCGGCGCCGCCGCCTGCAGCACCTTGCCTCGGCTCATAATGGCAACGCGGTCGGCCAGCGCCAGGGCCTCGGCCTGGTCGTGGGTGACATAGACGATGGTGGCGCCGGTGCGGCGATGGATGTCGCGAAAGGCGTCGACCATCGACGAGCGCAAATGCATATCGAGATTGGCGAGCGGTTCGTCGAACAAGATAATTTTGGCGTCGGCAACGAGGCAGCGCGCCAGCGCCACGCGCTGGCGCTGGCCGCCGGACAGTTCCTCGATGCGGCGGCTTTCAAACCCATTGAGTCCCACGATATCGAGAACCGCGCCGACACGGCCAGCGATCTCGCCCCGTTTGACGTGCCGGGCTTTCAGCGGATAGGCGACGTTTTCGGCGACATCCATATGCGGCCAAAGCGCATAGGACTGGAAGACGACACCAACGCCGCGCGCTTCCGGCGGCACCTGCCGCTGCGGATCGGCCATCAATTCGTCGCCAAACAGCACGCGGCCTTGGCTGGGCGCCTCGAAGCCGGCGATCAGTCTCAGCATCGTGGTCTTGCCGCACCCGGACGGGCCGAGCAGCGCCGTAAATGAGCCCGCCGCAAAGTCGAGCGAAACGGCGTCAAGCGCGGCGGTTTCATTGAACCGCTTGGTGAGACGCTCCACCTTGATTTCGCTCATGCTTCACCAATCGGCATATCATTGCGTCCCGCCGATTGTTCACGCAACCGGTGCGGCATGGCGTCGGCATACGTTGGAAATCCGGCCGTGACAATGATGGCTGCGGCAATGGCGCCGGTGCTTACTGCGCCGTCCGGCCGCCATCAATCGGCAAGGTTGTGCCGGTGATCTGCTTTGCCGCATCCGAGCATAGGAACAACGCCAGTGCGGAAAGCTCGTCCACGGTGACGAACTCCTTGGTCGGCTGGGCAGCGAGGAGCACGTCGCGCTTAACCTCTTCCTCGGTCATGCCGCGCGCCTTCATCGTGTCCGGAATCTGCTTTTCGACCAGCGGCGTCCAGACGTAGCCGGGCGCGATCGCATCGACGGTGACGCCGTCAAGTGCCGCCTCCAGCGCCACTGTCTTGGTCAGGCCCGCTATGCCGTGCTTGGCCGACACATAGGCGGACTTGAACGGCGAGGCGACCAACGCGTGCGCCGACGCAGTGTTGATGATGCGGCCCCATTTGCGCGCCTTCATACCGGGCAGCACCGCCTTGATTGCATAGAAGGCGGCGAGCAAATTGATGCGGATGATGGCTTCCCATTTGTCGTCCTGGAATTCCTCGATCGGCGCGACATGCTGGATGCCGGCATTGTTGACCAGGATGCCGAGACTGCCGAAGATCTCTTCGGCCTCGCGCACCATGGCGCTCACTGCTGCCCCATCCATCATGTTGGCGCCGGAGTAACGGCATTTGACGCCGAATCCGCTTCGATGCCGGCGCGCTCCCGCTCCATGGCGGCTGCTTCGGCCCAGGCCGTTGATGGTGACGTTGGCGCGCTCAAAAGCGCTGCTATCGACCTGACCCGAGGGTGCGCACCGGTTTTGGATAGGACGGAAAGGCTGCGCTGGGCCGCATCGGACGAGAAACCGTTGGCCGGACGGCTTCTGATGGCATCCTCGATCTATCCCGCAATCTCCAGCAAGGACGATACCAGCAATCGACGTTCGTCCCGTGAAAGGACGTCCGAATCGAAGAGGTTCATGCTGCGAAGCCCTTCGATGGCGAGATAGCAGACCAGCAGCGCCTTGAGGTCCGGCGTCTCTCCCTTGAGCCGCTCGAAGACCTGCCGCCTGAACGATTTTATCGGTGTCAGGAAATCGGGATCCTCGGCGATCGCCGAAAATATCCAGGAAGCCGACGGTTTCGACTCCTCGGCATGTTCGGCTGAAAGCTTGATGTAAGTCGCAAGCGGGCTTTCGCCGATGACGCCGGCCGTGCGGGCGGACTCCAGCGCCTGCTCGAAGGCGCGCAGGTAATCCTCCACCAGCGCCTGCATCAGTTTCGCCTTGGTCGGGAAATTGTACAGCAAGCCGCCTTTCGACACGCCGGCACGGCTGGCGACGGCGTCCAGCGACAGGCTGCCGGGCCCTGTCTCGCGTGCCACATCGGCGGCGGCGGCGAGAATCTTCTCACGCGAATTTGCTCTGCGGGCTTTCATCAATCGCCTCCCCATACATTAGCCTATGCGGAATTGACAAGACCGTCCAGACGGTACAGTAAGATCGCCGTCATTTGAAATCGGGACCAGTCACAGGTATGTGTTTCGGTCATCCGACCGTTATGCCGGGCCATGGCCAAGGGGACTGTTCGTGATCAAGCGCTTCATCATCGCCTTCATTCTGCTCGTGCTGGTGTGCGGCGGCATCGTCGGCTTCAATTTGTTCCGCGACAATGCGATCCAGCAATTCTTCGCCACGATGAAGCCGCCGGCCGCGACGGTGTCGACGACAATCGTCAAGCCGACCAGCTGGACGCCGGGCGTCGAAGCGATCGGCACGGTAAGCGCGGTACGCGGCGTCGACCTGACCGTCGAAACCGCCGGCATCGTCAAGGACATCCTATTTCACGCCAATCAGAAGGTTGAAGCCAACGCGGTTCTCCTTCAGCTCGACGATGCCGCCGAGCGCGCCGATCTCGATGCGACGAAGGCGCAAGCAGCGCTCGACCAGACGGCTTTGACACGCGCCCTTGAATTGCAGAAACGCGGTGTCGGCTCGGAATCGACGCTCGACACGGCGCGGGCAACTGCATCGGCTTCCGCTTCGCAGGTCAACAGGCTGCAGGCGGTGCTCGATCAGAAGCTGCTGACAGCGCCCTTCGGCGGCACGGTCGGTATTCCCAGGATCGATCTCGGCCAGTATCTCTCACCCGGCACTTCCGTAGTGACACTGCAGGACCTGGAGACGATGCGGGCCGATTTCTCGATTCCCGAACAGCAGCTTCCGCTACTGAAGATCGACCAGAAGCTGCGGCTGGGCATTGGCGACGGCGAGCTGCCGTTCGCCGGCACCATCCGCGGTATCGACCCGAAGATCGACCCGACCAGCCGGCTGGTGACGGTCAGGGCCGAGGTCGCTAACCCCGAAGGCAAGCTGACCCCTGGCCAGTTCGTGCAGGTGCGCGTCGAATTGCCCGAGGAAAACAACGTGCTGACGGTGCCGCAGACCGCGCTGACCTCCAGCCTGTACGGTGACTTTGTCTTTGTGGTGCGTCCGGCGAAGCCGGCCGCGGCCAGTGGCGCGGCCCCTGCTGCTGCGAGGCCGGAAGAAAAGCCCGCCACGGACACCGCGAAGCCCGCCGCCGAAGCATCCGCGGCAAAACCGGAGGAAAAACCGGCTGCTACCGCGGCCGAACCGAAAGCTGAAGAACAGAACCCGCAGCTCGTGCTTGCCCAGGTGTTCGTTAAGCCCGGCCGCCGCAACGCCGGCCTGGTTGAGATCCTGGAAGGCATCCAGCCCGGCGACGAAGTCGTTACCGCCGGCCAGAACCGGCTCTCCAACGGCATGTCCGTTGCCGTCGACAACACGATCGACCCGACCAAGCCGGCAAACCAGCAGGCAACCCAGTAATGAGCTTTTCCGACCTCTTCATCCGCCGTCCGGTCCTTTCGACCGTGCTCGCCTTGATGATCCTGCTTCTGGGTTTCCAGGGCATCTTCAACCTTTCGATCCGCCAGTATCCGGAAGTTGAAGAAACGGCCATCACCATCACCACGGCCTATCCCGGTGCCAGCGCCGACCTGATCCAGGGGTTCATTTCCGCGCCGATCGCCCGTGCCGTCGCTTCGACCGAAAACATCGATTACGTCACATCGGCGAGCCGGCCGTCCTCCAGCACCGTGACGGTGCAGATGAAACTCGGCTCCAACCCCGACATCGCGCTGAATGAAGTCTTGTCGAAGGTACAAGGCGTGCGCGGCGAGCTGCCGGACGAGGCCGAAGACCCGGTGATCGTCAAGGGCACCGGCGAGCAGTTCGCGATGATGTATATCTCGATGCAGAATCCGAACATGACGCCGGAACAGCTCACCGAATATATCGAACGAGTCGTGCGGCCGCGCATGTCGACGGTCGAGGGCGTTGCCGACGTGCAGATCTTCGGGGCCGCCGAATATTCGATGCGCGTCTGGATCGACCCGATCAAACTGGCGGCGCGCGGCGTGACGGCGGCGGAAGTGCTGACCGCCATCAACGAATCGAATTTCCTCTCCGCGCCCGGCAATACCGAAAACGAGTACGTGGCTTCCTCGATCACCGTCCGCTCGACGCTGCAGACGCCGGAGGCTTTCGCCGCCCTTCCGCTCCGCTCCAACAACGGCAATGTGGTGAGGCTGCGTGACGTCGCGCGCGTCGAGCTCGCCGCGGCGAACACCGACACCAGGGTCAGCTTCAACGGCAAGCCCGGCATCTTCCTCGCCATCTTCCCGACGCCGGCCGCCAATCCGCTGACGACAGCGGAGGCGATCCACGAAATTGTGCCGACCATCCAGGAGACGCTGCCGCTCGGCATGACGATCGAGATCGTCTACGATTCGACCGAGCAGATCAGCGCTTCGATCGAGGAGGTGTTCAAGACCATCGGCGAGGCGGTCATCATCGTCATCGTCGTCATCCTGCTCTTCCTCGGCTCATTCCGCTCGGTGTTGATGCCTATCGTGACCATTCCGCTGTCGCTGATCGGCGTCTGCTTCCTGCTGTTTTCGTTGGGCTATTCGATCAACCTTTTGTCGTTGCTGGCTATGGTGCTGGCGATCGGCCTCGTCGTCGACGATGCCATCGTGGTGGTGGAAAACATTCACCGCCACATGGAAGAAGACAACATGTCGCCGATGCAGGCGGCCTTCAACGGCATGCGGGAGATCTCCTCCGCCGTCGTCGCCATGACGATAACGCTGGCCGCCGTGTTCGCGCCGCTGGCCTTCACCGGCGGCCTGACCGGCGCACTGTTTCGCGAATTCGCGGTGACGCTTGCCGGCTCGGTGGTGCTTTCGGGTGTCGTCGCCCTCACCATCACACCGATGATGTCGGCACGCATCCTGAGGGCCGGCTCGCACAGCCGCTTCCAGCGCATTGTCGACAACACGTTCGGGCGCGTCGAAAACCTCTACGAGCGGCTGGTCAGCGGCTCGCTGAAATATCGCCCGGTGACGCTGATGATCGTCATCGCACTGGTGGCCACGACCGGCTTCATGTTCACCAGGACCGCGAGCGAACTGGCGCCGGAAGAAGACCAGGGCTTCCTGCTTTCCCTGGTGACCGCGCCGCGCTACGCGACATCGGACTATACCGAGAGCTACGTCAATCAGATACTCGGCCTGGTCGATGACCTGCCTGAGACGCGGGCACGGTTCTCGGCGGTCGCCTTCGGCGGCGGCCAGACGAACACCGCTTTCGTCGGCTTTGCGTTCAAGGATTGGGCCGAGCGTACGCGCAGCTCGAAGGAACTCCAGGAAGACATCACGGGTCGCCTAAGCAAGGTGGCGGGCGTCGAAGCTTTCGTCTTCGCACCGCCGACGCTCCCAGGCTCCGGCGGCGGCCTGCCGATCACGATGGTGGTGCGCTCGACCGGCGAGGCCTCCCAGGTCTACGAGGCGGCCGAGGACATCAAGAACAAGGCGCAGGCCTCCGGCCGCTTCATGGTCGTGCAGAATTCGATGACCTTCGACGCGCCGCAAGTGACGGTGACGATCGACCGCGACCGCGCCGCGGCGCTCAACCTGCCGATCGCCGACATCGGTCGGACGCTGACCCTCTTGGTCGGTGGCGCCGAAGTGGCGCAATTCGACCGCGAATCCAACAGCTACGACATCATCCCGCAGGTGCCGCAGAAATTCCGCGACAACCCTGAAAAGCTGGCCGAGTATTTCGTGCGCAGCGCGTCGGGCGAGATGGTGCCGCTCTCGGCGGTGGTGAAGATCTCGACCAATGCCTCGCCGGCCGTGATCGAGCAGTTCAACCAGTTGAACTCCGCCACGATTTCCGCTCTGCCATTGCCCACCGTCACCACCGGCGACGGGTTGAAGACCATCGAGGATATCGCCAGGGAAAGCCTGCCCGACACGTTCTTCATCGACTATACCGGCCAGTCGCGGCAGGAGAAGGAACAGGGCTACACGATCATCATCGCCTTCGCGGCAGCCGTTCTCGTCATCTATCTGGTGCTGGCGGCGCAGTTCGAAAGCTTCCGCGATCCGTTGATCATCATGATGTCCGTGCCGCTGTCGATCTTCGGCGCGATCGTGCCGCTCAATCTGGGGCTGGGAACGCTCAACATCTATACGCAGGTCGGCCTGATCACGCTGATCGGTCTGATCACCAAGCACGGCATTCTTCTGGTCGAGTTCGCCAACCAGCAGCGCGAGCACCACGGGATGCGGCGCCGCGATGCCATCATCGCCTCGGCCAAGGTGCGGCTGCGGCCGATCCTGATGACGACGGCGGCGATGGCGCTCGGCGTGGTGCCGCTGATCATCTCCAGCGGCGCGGGTGCTGCGGCACGCTACTCGATGGGCCTGGTGATCTTCACCGGCATTCTGGTGGGAACCATGTTCACCCTGTTCGTGGTGCCGATGTTCTACACCTTCATCGCCAGCAAGGACCTGCCGCATCATGCCGAGAAGCCGGACCCGAAGCTGATGCCGGTGCCGATTGATTGAATGACGAAAAAAGGCCGGAACTTCCGGCCTTTTTCTTGGGCAGTCAGTCATACTCGTCAGGCCGATCGTCTCGGCTAGCTATTTGACGATGACGATCCGGGTATTGGCCGGGCCAAAAATCTCGACAAGCTGGTAGAAATCGGCGGCGTTGGCCGGATGCAGCCGCACGCAGCCATGCGAGGCCGGCTGTCCCAGGCGCTTGACGAAATTAGTCGCATGGACGGCGTAGCCACCCTTGAAGAAGACCGAATGCGGCATCGGCGCGTTGTCGTATTTCCTCGAATACCACATTTGGTGCATGCGGGTCGGCTTGAACGAGCCGGTCGGGGTGACATGCCCCTTGGCGCCGGTCGAAACCTTCCACGCGAAGGTCGGCCGCCCGTCGACCAGGACTTCCATCGTCTGTTGCGAAATCGAAATCCGCGCCACGATCTGATTGGCGGCCCGATTGGCGGCATGGGCGACGCCATTACCGGCGCCGAACAGAAGAGCTGCACCCGTCAGGGCGGCGGCAGCGACGTTGATGAGCTTGGCAGAAATGGCAGTGTACATGAGATCCCCCTGTCTGCCGGACATGGCCGGCTCCAATTTCGATGACCGGCTTATCGTCGTGCGATGTTTCGAATTGATTTCGTATGGCAGGCATTTCTGTTTCGAATCTGTTTCCTCTGGTTAACGACCGGAAGCCTATCCGTGGGACATCTGGAAGGCGGAACCGGAGGACATGACGCCCTCGTCTGACCGGATCCCGGGCCGGCAGAAGGCGCAGTCATTGCTAAACGAAAGCGCGATCTTCCCTCATATGAAAGAAATTTGACTTGCATCGAAACCAATTTGCAACAAAGCGCGCGCACTAGCGGCATGATCTGGATACAGGCGACCCGCAGAGTTGACCCAACGAAAACAGCCGGCACAAACGAAGATGAACCTGCAATCGAACGCGATGTCCTGGCTTTTCAGGATAAGCATAGCCGCAGCGATCCTTGGCGGCGTCGGCACCTTCGCCGGCGGCCCGACGACGAAGCTTGCGGGGATGACTTCAAGCGAAGTTTCGACGCTACATGCCGCACTGTTTTTCGCCACGGTCTGGATTGTGTCCAGCCTGCGCATCAACCGGCTCAAGGCCCTCTGGCGGGTCGGTTTTGGGCTGAAGAAGATGCGCGGCCCCTCCGGCAACTTGCAGCCGAGAGGACCGAAGGCCCGCGCCGCGACGGGGGGCTCCGCTGGCGGCGCGGGCGCTTCGGGGTTTCCCTGAAGCAAACCTGAAACCGAATTGGGGAACAAAAACGATGAATACGAAATTTGCTGCTTCGGTGCTTTCCGCGCTGCTCTACGCGCAGGGCCTGCTCGGCTTTGCCGGCCTCGCCACCGTGCTCCTGAAAGATCGGGCTCATGCCAGTGAACTCGGCACGGCCTACGAGATGCCGTCAGGGCCGTCGCTCCTCGTGGTGCGCTGAGTGCAAGCGCATGACCCCGAAATCGGAGACGATTTTCGCTGGGAATCGTGCGCAAAATTGAAGTGCTACGGCGTTCCTTGCGAAATGGGCCTGCCGTCAGTCGGCGAACTGGGTCGGCGGATCGAACCGGTAGCCCGCACCCCTTATGGTGGTGATGGTTTCGGTGTCGAGTTTGCGGCGCAGCCGCACGATACGCGAATCGATCGAGCGATCGAAGGCATCGGCATTTTCGGCGGGCGCGGCGGCAATGATGTCGTCGCGCGTCAAGACTTTGCGCGGGCTGGCCAGAAACAATCTGAGCAGCGCCACCTGACCCGGCGACAATTGTTCTTCGGTGCCGGAGCGATGCATGACCATGGCCGACCGGAGGTCGACCGTCGCGTTCTCCAGCACGACCAATTCCCCGGCGTTCCTGCCGCGCCGTGCCAGCAAGCCGCCGATACGGGCGGCGAGTTCCCTAACGTTGAGCGGGCTTTCGACGACGTCGGCGGCACCGAGTTCGAGCGCCAGCACCTTGTCGACGAGATCGGCCGGCCGGCAGATCAGGATGAAATCCGGCCCGCCCTCGCTGCCATGGCGCCTGAGCAGATCACGCCCTTCCGCCTGGCTGAGGCTGTCGCCGACGACGACGACATCGATACCCTTTCCGGAAAGCAAGGATTCGGCCTCCCACGGCTGCCGCACCGCGCGCACGTCATGACCGCGCCGTTCAAGATGGTCGGCGAGATCGGTCGCGACCACTTCGGCGACGGAAACAAGCGCGATAATGGATCGTGCAGCCATTTTTTTCCCACCCTGCAACCGGCAACCCAAGATGAGCGCTGGACATGATGTTTATACCCAATCTACTTTCCACTGAAAGCGGGAGCGAGAGCATAGTGCGGGCACGAATTGTCATCGTCGAGGACGAGCCCGATCTGAGGGACGCGGTCGCCGAGTATCTCGGCGCCAGCGGCTATGATGTCGCCACGGCCGAAAGTGCCAGCGCTGCGCGAACCTTGCTGGAAACGCAATCGTTTCACCTGGCCATCCTCGACATTGCCATGCCAGGCGAAGACGGCCTGTCGCTCGGCCGCTGGCTGCGCTCGAAAATGCCGATCGGCATCATCTATGCCACCGCCGCCGGCACCGCGCTCGACCGCATCGTCGGGCTGGAACTTGGGGCCGACGACTACATCGTCAAGCCTTATGAATTGCGCGAGGTGCTGGCGAGGGTCCGCAGCGTGCTGCGCCGCGTTCCGCAGCCGACCGAGCCGCGGAGCGCCAAGGCCGAAGTAACAGCCAATCGCCGTTACATGAGCTTTGGCCCGTTCCATGCCGATCTCGACGGCAGGTTTGTCACCGGCACCAATGGGACGGTCATCGACATGGCCAAGAGCGAGTTCGACGTGCTGGAGGTCTTTCTGACACGCGCCAACCGATTGTTGACGCGTGCGGCGATCTCCGAGGCGATCGGCTTCGTGGAAGATCCTGAATCGTCGCGCGCGGTCGACATCCGCATCATGCGGCTGAGAAAGAAGATCGAGGCGGACCCGGCCAATCCGAAATTCCTGCGCACGGTGCGCGGCGAAGGCTATATCTTCTCGCTGCCGACCGGCGAAAGCAACTGAGCGGAGCGACCGCCTGGTATCATCCAGCCCGGCGTTACTCTGGCTTGGTACGATTCTGAAATGATGGCTGACCATGACGGTTGAAGCAGCACCCAGCGATATGCACGGCGTCAGGCAGGGCGCGGCGATGGCCGCTGTCCATGTCGTTCGCCGGCTTCGCGAAGCTGGCGACTGGCAGCGCGAGATGGACAGCATTCTTGAAACGCTCTGCGGGGCCATGGATTGCCAGCGCGGCATCCTGTTCCGGCTGCGCGAGCTGCCCGGCCAGGGGTTTGCCCAGTCGGTTGCGGCCTACTGGATCGACCCCCGATTTGGCGGCGAGCTGGCGGCGCCGACGATCATTCTGCAGTCGGTCGTCAATTCGGACCCTCTGCTGGAACGGGTGGCGGAGGACGAGCGGCAAGGCAAGATCTTCGCCGGACACACGCGCGACCTCGAAGGCTTTCTGAGGACCGACTTCGAAAAGCAGCACATCAAGTCGTTCCTGTCGGTGTCGGTTTTTGCGCATGGCCATCTGTGGGGCACGCTGGCGGTCAACGACTGCGTGAACGAACGCGAATGGAGCGACGAGGAAGAGGCAACGCTGCACATCGTGGCACTGGCCATCGGCGACGCCATAGAACGATCGCTTTCCGATGCCCATGCCAGCGAAGTGATCCGCCGCACCATGCTGCAGGCTTCTCTCGACGCCATCATCGTCATCGACGAGACCGGTTCGATCATCGAATTCAATCCGGCCGCCGAAAAGATGTTCGGCTACCAGCGCAGCGACATCCTTGGCAAGGACCTGCTCGACACCGTCGTTCCGGAATATTATCGCAAGGGCTATGTGTCGGGCGCCGAATACATGTCGGGCCGGGGCGCACCGATGGTCGGCCAGCGGATCGAGACCGTCACCCAGAATGCGGCCGGCGAGGTCTTTCCGATCGAACTGACGGCGACCGAGATGCGGGTCGCCGACCGCCGCCTGATCTTCGGCTCGATCCGCGACCTGCGCGACAAGCTCCGCGCCGAGGAGGAGATCGGCCGCCAGCGTGAAAAGCTGCACCAGAACGAAAAGATGGCGGCGATGGGCTCGCTGCTGGCCGGCGTGTCACACGAGCTCAACAACCCGCTTGCCGTGGTCGTCGCCCAGTCGACGCTGTTGCATGAATTCGCGTCTGACCCGCAGACCAAGGTGCGCGCCGAAAAGGTGCGCGCTGCCGCCGAGCGCTGCGGCCGCATCGTCAAGAGCTTCCTCTCGATGGTCCGCCTGCATCCCGCTTCGCAAGCCGAGACCGACCTCAACCAGGGGGCCCGCGCGGCACTCGCAGTGACCGCCTACGCCGCCAGGTCGAGCGTCATCC
>NZ_RZTI01000158.1:0-12124 GCF_003997275.1 Mesorhizobium sp. M6A.T.Ce.TU.002.03.1.1 | reverse complement strand
CGCCGGCTTGCCATACTTGTTGACGTAGGAGGGCGCCGCGTAGAGATGGAAATGCACGGTGAACAGGCGGCGCTGGATGAGATCAGGCTGCTGCGGCTGGCGCAGCCGGATCGCGCAGTCCGCCCGGCGCATGGTGAGGTCGAGTTCCTCGTTTGCCAGGATCAACTGCAGGCTGATCTCGGGATAGAGCTCGATGAATTCCTGCACGCGTTCGGTCAGCCAGCCGGCACCGAGCCCCACCGTGGTCGTCACCCTGAGCACGCCGGAGGGCCGGTCCTTGGCCTCGGTCAGCCGCGACTTGATCGTCTCCAGCTTCATCAGCACGTCATGCGCCGTGCGGAACAGCATCTCACCCTGCTCGGTCAGCACCAGGCCGCGGGCATGGCGATTGAACAGCGGCACGCCGACGTCATGTTCGAGCGCGCTGACCTGCCGTGAAATCGCCGATTGCGACAGATGCAGTGTCTCGGCGGCATGGGTGAACGACCCAGCTTCCGCGGCAGCGTGAAACACGCGTAGCTTGTCCCAGTCCAACGCCATGATGCCCCTCGTTCTGTTTTTGGCGTCTGAATGAAAAATCAGGCTTTTACGCGGCTTTTCTCGGCCGCTTCCCTACTCCGCTGCTTCGCGGTGAACTTCGATCCCGGCAAGGTACTTCTCCGCCTCGAGCGCGGCCATGCAGCCGAGCCCCGCCGCCGTCACCGCCTGGCGGTAGATGTCGTCGGTCACGTCGCCGGCGGCGAACACGCCCGGCACGTCGGTGCAGGTTGAATCCGGCGCCGTCCACAGATAGCCGTTCGGCTTCTGCTTCAGCTTGCCGGCGAACAGCTCGACCGCCGGCGCATGGCCGATCGCCACGAACACGCCGTCGACCGTCAGATGCATCTCCTGGCTGGTCACCACATTGCGCAGCTTCAGCCCTTCCACCGACGGCGGCAGCGGCATCTTGCCGGACTGGCCGGTGATCTCGTCGACAACGGTGTCCCAGATGATGCGGACATTGTCCTTCTTGAACAGCCGCTCGCTCAGGATGCGCTCGGCCCGGAAGTCGCTGCGCCGGTGGATGACCGTCACGCTCTTTGCCAGGTTGGAAAGATAGAGCGCCTCCTCCACCGCCGAATTGCCGCCGCCGATCACCGCGACATCCTTGCCGCGATAGAAGAAGCCGTCGCAGGTGGCGCAGGCCGACACGCCGAAGCCCATGAAGGTCTGTTCACTCGGGATGCCCAGCCATTTCGCCTGCGCGCCGGTGGCAATGATCAGTGCGTCGGCGGTATAGGTGGTGCCGGAATCGCCCTTGGCGCGGAACGGCCGCACATTGAGGTCGACCTCAGTGATGATGTCGTTGATGACGTCGGTGCCGACATGCTCGGCCTGTTTCAACATTTGTTCCATCAGCCACGGACCCTGGATCGGATCGCCAAAGCCCGGGTAGTTTTCGACATCGGTGGTGATCATCAACTGACCGCCCTGCTGCAGACCGGCGACCAGCATCGGCTTCAGCATGGCACGGGCGGCGTAGATTGCCGCCGTATAGCCGGCGGGACCGGAGCCGATGATGAGAACGGGTGCATGCTTGGTGGTCATAGCAGGGCTTTCACAACAACCGGACGCGAATGAAGCGTCCGGCACAGGGATCGATATCGGCCCTAATCTAGGTGTTGCAGGCGACGCCAGCAAGACGACCTGGCCTTCGTCCCCGGAAAGCTTCGGCACAAACAGACGATCCATGAACATCTTGCGCAGTGACTGTCCGAAAATCACCGGCTGAAGGGATGGAATGGACACCAAAGTCGTTTAATTACAAAATCACGAAAGATTCTTGCGTGAAGCGCCGAAGGTATCCATGCCGCTCAAAGCCGATCTCGACGCCATCGACTGGAAGATCCTGCGCGAGCTTCAGCACGACGGCCGCATGACCAATGTCGAGCTGTCCGGCCGCGTCGGCATTTCGGCGCCGCCATGCCTGCGCCGTGTCAGGCGGCTGGAAGAGACCGGGATCATCCGCGGCTACCGCGCCTTGCTCAATGCGCCGGCGCTCGGCCTGGACGTCGTCGCCTTCTGCCTCATCGGCCTGCATCACCAGGCCGACGCCGAGCTCAAAACCTTCGCCGAACGCACCCGCGGTTGGCCGATCGTGCGCGACGCCTGGATGGTGTCGGGCGAATCCGACTTCCTGCTGCATTGCGTGGCGAGCGACCTCGGCGCCTTCCAGACATTCGTCATCGAGGAGCTGGCCTCGGCGCCGAATGTCGACACGGTGCGGACGGCCCTGACCATCCGCCGCGTCAAGGACGAGGGCCTGGTGGCTTTCAGCGAAGTGAGAACTTAATCCCGGCCGAGTTCGGCGATGGCGTCGCAGAGTTTGCTGTGATCGTTACCGGTCGTCAGTTTGCGCGTCGTGAACGTACTATCGCCAGCGACTCGATTGAATTTGCCGCGCACCAACCAGCCCTCGCGAAGCCCGGCTCGCCGTCCGGCTTCCATGTCATCGGCCTTGTCGCCGACGATGATTGATCGGCTGATATCCACGCCCAGCAGATCGCGGGCACGCAGAAGCATGCCCGGATTTGGCTTGCGCATCGGATGGTCACCTGCTGCCAGTTCACCCGTCCCGCTCGAATGGTAGGCGCAGGCGAGCACCAGATCGATCCGGCAACCCTGTGCTTCGAGAAGCGCCAGCAGCCGAGCATTGACTGCGGCGAAATCCGGCCAGCCGAAATAACCGCGAGCTATGCCCGACTGGTTGGAGACCACGATCGCAGGAAGGCCAACGAGGTTGGCCGTTCGGATCACCGGCAGCATCTCCGGCCGCAGCACGATGTCAGCTGGATCGCTGGGATAGCCGGTATCGACATTGACGGTGCCGTCACGATCGAGGAACAGCGCCCGCGTGCCGGCTGGAAAGACCGAGGTACCGATCCGCTCGACCCACAGGCCCGGCTCTTCGAGCGGGTATGGATTCGACCTCACGACAGGGCCGATGTCAGCCATCGCAGAGGCGCGCTTCGACCATTTCGCACAGATGATGATAGAGGCACAGATGCCCCTGCTGGATGATCGGCGTCGAGGTCGAGGGCACGTTGAGCAGGATGTCGGAGAGCGGCTTGAGCTTGCCGCCGGTGTCGCCGGTCAGGCTGATCACCGTCATGTCCATCATGCGCGCCTGTTCGGCGGCGGCGAGGATGCTGGCCGAGTTGCCGCTGGTCGAGATGGCGAGCAGCACAGCACCCGCCGCGCCATGCGCCTCGACCTGGCGTGAAAACACCGTGTCGAAGCCGTAATCATTGCCCCAGGCGGTCAGCACCGCCGCATTGGCCGGTAGCGCGATCACGTTGTAGGCCTTGCGCTCCTTCAGGAAGCGGCCGACCAGTTCGCCGGCGATGTGGATTGCGTCGCTCGCCGAGCCGCCATTGCCGCAGATCAGCAGCGCCTTCCCTTGCGAAAGTGCGGCGACGACAGCGGTAACCGCCCGCTCCATCTCGCTGCTGAGGTCGCGCTCGACCATCGCGGTGATCGCGGCCGCCGAGCGGACCAGGTAATCGTTCAGTTCGGACATGAAACCCTCAGTTTGTACTGCCGGCGCGCAACTTGCCGATGGTGCCGGTGGTGCTCTTGCCGGCGACGAGATCGACCAGCACAACGCGGCCGCCCGCCTTCTGCACCACTTCGGCGCCGACCACCTGATCGATCGTATAATCGGCGCCCTTGACCAGTATGTCGGGCTTCAGCGCCTCGATCAGGCCGAGCGGCGTGTCTTCCTCGAAGACGACGACGGCATCGACCGAGGCAAGCGCCGCCAGCACGCAGGCGCGGTCATGCTCGTCGTTGACCGGGCGCCCCGGCCCTTTCAGCCGGCGCACCGAGGCATCGCTGTTGAGGCCGAGAACCAGCCGGTCGCACTGGCTGCGCGCCGCATGCAAAAGGCTGACATGGCCAGCGTGAAGGATATCGAAACAGCCATTGGTGAAGCCGACGCTCAGGCCTTCGTCCTTCCACGTCGCCACCAGCCGGGCAGCGGCGGCGGCATCGAGGATTGCATCCTTGTGGGCAATCGGTCCGTGCGAGCGAAACAACGCGCCGGTGAGTTCCTCGACCGTCAGCCGCGCGGTACCGCGCTTTCCCACCACCACGCCACCCGCCGCATTGGCGATGGCGGCGGCCATGATGCGGTCGGCGCCCGCGGCAAGAGCCAACGCAAACGTCGCAATGACAGTGTCGCCGGCGCCGGAAACGTCGAACACTTCCCGCGCCTGCGTGGCGATGTGCCGGGCATCGTCCGCGCCGACGACGCTCATGCCCTTTTCGCTGCGCGTCGCGACGACGAAATCGAAGCCATGTGCAGAGATCAGCTCGCGCGCCGCGGCCACGATCTCGTCATCGGCAAACACCGCGCGTCCGACCGCTTCGCCAAGTTCTTTGCGATTGGGGGTGATCGCCGTCGCCCCGGCATAGCACGCATAGTCACGGCCCTTGGGATCGACCAGCACCGGCTTTCCCGCTTCGCGGCAGATCGAGATCAGCTCGCCGGCGACGCCGTCTAGCAACATGCCCTTGCCGTAGTCGGATAGGATGACGATGTCGGCTTGCGCGAGCGCGGTGCGGAAATGTCGGACCAGCGTCGCCCGCTCCGCGTCGCCCAGCGGCTTGATTTCCTCTTCGTCGAAGCGCAGCACCTGCTGGTTGAGCGCGCTGAACCGGCTTTTCGACGACGTCATGCGGCTCGCGTCCTGCGCCAGGCCGCCGGTGTCGACACCAAGCTCGGCGAGCATTCGCATGAGATTGTTCCCGGCATGATCGTTGCCGATCACTGAGACCGGTATCGCCGCAGCGCCGAGCGAGACGATGTTGGAGACGACATTGCCGGCGCCGCCCATCGCCGACGTTTCGCCACGCCCGCGCAGCACCGGAATAGGCGCTTCAGGTGAAATCCGCTCGATGACGCCGTTGACGAAACGGTCGAGGATGAAGTCGCCGACCACCAGCACGGTGACGCTGCTGAACCGCGAGATGGCACGGTGAAGGGGTTCGGGAGAAGGCAGGTATTGCTCGCTCATGTCATCCGCGACGTGCAATGGGAACCGGTCCCGGTGCTGCGAAAGCACTGGACTGGCAGGGCTGGTCGTTCATGGCGAAGCCGATATACCGCAATTCGGCCCAACGCAACGGCGGGCGCCGAGCGGATCAGAGTCAACGCCGGTTGGCGGATCAGCTTTTCTGCAAAGCCACATGAACGCCCAATCCGACGAGCACCGCACCGCCCGCACGCCGCATGAGGCGCTGCGCGTGGCTCGAGCGCCGCAGCCTGGTGATCAGCGCGCCTGCCAATACCACGCACATGACATCCGCCGAGGAGAACATCAAATTGACGATCGTCCCGAGGACGAGGAATTGAAGCCAGACGGGAAATGTCGCCGACGCGTCGATGAATTGCGGCAGGAACGCCATGAAGAAGATCGCCGTCTTGGGATTGAGCACCTCGACGGTGATGCTCTCGAAAAAGGCGCGGCGGGCCGATTTCGGCACAATGCCCGGGATGACGGCATCGTCTTGCGCCCTGGCGCGGAACAGCGAGACACCCAGCCAGATCAGATAGAGCGCGCCGGCCAGCTTGACCGCCACGTAGAGCGTCGGCACCGCGTGGAAAAGCACGGACAGCCCGGCAGCAGCGGCGATGACATGCACATAGCCGCCAAGATGAATGCCCAGCGCCGCCGTCAGGCCGGACCAGCGGCCGCGCGCCATGGTTTGCGCAGCAGCGTAAAGCATCGCCGGACCGGGAATGTAGGCAAAGATCGCCGTGGTGGCGAAGAAGGCGATAAGCAGTTCGGTCGACGGCATTGCCTTGCTCCTGTCGCGCTTCGCCGGTGAGTCGCCGACTGAAGCGATTGCTTTGCGGCGGCACTGTGACGCTCACCCAGCCGCCGGATTGCGACCTGCTTTATCGACAGCCTCGCCAGCCTCCCCTATAAGGGCCGGAATCGGCACAAGATACCAGAGGCTTTCATGATCATCGTCACGGGCGGCGCCGGCATGATCGGCTCCAACATCGTTGCCGCTCTCAACGCCGAAGGGATTAGCGACATCCTCGTCGTCGACGACCTGACCGACGGCCACAAGATCGCCAATCTCGCCGATCTGCAGATCGCCGATTATCTCGACAAGGACGATTTCCTGCCGCGGATGGAGGCGGGGGACCTTGGCCGCATCGAGGCCGTCTTCCACCAGGGCGCCTGCTCGACCACCACCGAGTGGAACGGCAGGTTCATGATGGAGGTCAACTACGCCTATTCGAAGCGGCTGCTGCATGCCTGCCTCGCGCTGCGGGTGCCCTTCCTCTACGCCTCCTCCGCGTCGGTCTACGGCGGTGGCGCCGAGTTTCGCGAGGAGCCGGAATGCGAACGCCCGCTCAATGTCTATGCCTATTCAAAGAAGCTGTTCGACGACTATGTCCGCCGCACCGTCTTCGATACCGATCATTCGCCGGTGGCGGGCCTGCGCTATTTCAACGTCTACGGACCGCGCGAGGCGCATAAGGGCGCCATGGCCTCGGTCGCCTTCCACTTGTTCAATCAGGTCGAGCAAGGCCAGAACCCGAAGCTGTTCGGCGCCTATGAAGGTTTCGGACCCGGCGAGCAGAGCCGCGATTTCATCCATGTCGGCGATGTCGCCGACGTCAATCTGTGGCTGTGGAAACGCGGCTTAAGCGGCATCTTCAACTGCGGCACCGGCCTTGCCCAGCCGTTCCGCGCCATTGCCGAAACGGTGATCGGCGCGCTGGGCAAAGGCGAGATCGAGTTCATCGACTTCCCCGACCACCTCAAGGGCAGCTACCAGAGCTTTACGCAAGCTGATATGTCCCGGTTGCGCGCCGCCGGCTACAATGGTCAGTTTCGCACAGTGGAAACCGGCGTCAGAGACTATGTCGAATGGCTGAAAGCCCAACGATCCTCGTGATCGGCCCACGCTGGGTGGGCGACATGGTGATGGCGCAGTGCCTGTTCTCGGCGCTGAGGGAGCTTCACCCGAACGCCGCGATCGACGTGCTGGCGCCGGCATGGGCGGCGCCACTGGTCAAGCGCATGCCCGAAATACGCCAGCAGGTCGAACTGCCGCTGAAATCCGGCGCACTGGAATTCCGCACCCGAAGGCGCTTCGGCCGCCTGCTGCGCGGCCATTACGACATGGCCTATATCATGCCTGGAAGCTGGAAGTCGGCGCTGGTCCCGTTCTTTGCCCGCATTCCGCGCCGCATCGGCCATCTCAAGGAAATGCGCTACGGGCTGCTGACCGATATCGTTCCCTTGCCCGACCAGGTGAAACGGCGCACGGCGCAGGCCTATTTCGGCCTCGCCCAAGGGGGCACGTTCCGGGCCCCGAGGCTCGCCATCGACACAGAAAACCAGGCGGCACTGCTGGGCCGTTTCGGGCTGGAGGCGAACAAATTCGTGGCACTTATGCCCGGCGCCGAGTTCGGGCCCGCCAAACGCTGGCCGAGCGAACGCTATGCCGGTCTTGCCGGCGACATGATGGCGAAAGGTTTTAGGGTCGCACTGTTCGGATCGAAGAACGACGCCGAGGTGACGGCGGAAATCGCTACGCTTGCACCAGGGGTTGTCGACCTCGCCGGCCAGACGCGGCTGGAGGACGCCATCGACCTGATCGCCGCGGCCAGGCTTGCGGTATCGAACGACAGCGGGCTGATGCATGTCGCCGCCGCGGTCGGCACGCCGATCGTTGCCGTCTATGGCTCGACCTCGCCTGAGAATACGCCGCCGCTCGCCGAGCAGCGCGAACTGGTCTGGCTCGGCCTGTCCTGTTCGCCCTGCCACCAGAAAATCTGCCCGCTCGGCCATCTCAATTGCCTGAAGACGCTCGAGGTGTCACAGGTCGCGGCAGCAGCGGAACGGCTGCTGGAAATGCCGGCCGCCGCATGAGGGTGCTCATCGTCAAGACATCCTCGATGGGTGACGTCATCCACACGTTTCCGGCCGTCGAGGATGCTCGCCGCTACCGGCCGGACGTATCGTTCGACTGGTGCGTGGAAGAAGCCTTTGCCGGCATCGTGGCGCTGCATCCAGCCATCGCAACCATCCACACCGTGGCGATCCGGCGCTGGCGCACAGGCCCACTCGGCCGCGGCACATGGCGCGAGGCGGCAAGATTGCGTCGCGCCTTGCGCGATTGCCGCTACGATCTCGTCATCGATGCGCAAGGATTGCTGAAATCGGCCCTGGTGGCGAAACTGGCCGCGGCGCCGATCGCCGGCTTCGACCGCTCGAGCGCCCGCGAGCCTTCGGCGACTTTGTTCTACGACCGCCGCTATGCCGTGCCGCGCGATCTGCACGCCATCGAACGCACAAGGCGCCTGTTCGGGCTGGCGCTCGGCTATGAACCGGATTTTTCCAGGCTTGAGTCCGGCATCGTGCCGCCAGCCGGCGGTTCGACCTTTGTCGGCGAAAACCCCACCTTGCTGCTGCACGGCACCAGCCGCGAGGACAAGAAATGGCCGGTAGGCGACTGGATCGAGACTGCCGGGCTTCTCGTGGAGAGAGGAATGACGCCGGTCACCACCTGGTCTAACGACAGAGAAAAGGCGGTTGCCGAAGCGATTGCCGCGGCCGTTCGGCAGACCGTGCTGGTGCCGAAATTACCGCTTGCCGAGATCGCCGCGATCATCGGCCGCTCGGTGCTGATCATCGGCGCCGACACCGGCCTCACTCACCTCGCCAGTGCCTTCGGCCTGCCCACCGTCGCCGTGTTTCTGGCGACAGAACCCGGCCTGACCGGCCCGCGCGGGCCGTTCTCGTCAACGCTGCTGGCTGCGCCTGGCGGTCACGTCGCGCCTGCGGAGGTGGTGGCGGAGGCCGAGAGGCTGCTGGCGCTCAAATCGCAGGCCGCGACATAGGACCTTTTCAGAATTCGCTCTGGCGAGTCGCTAGTCGGCCGCCAGAGTAGAATTATCAACAGGCCCTAGATGAACTGCACCTGGACGATCTCGTAGCCCCGCGCACCGCCTGGCGCGTTGACCTCGATCGCATCGCCGACTTCCTTGCCGATCAGCGCCCGCGCGATCGGCGAGGAGATCGAGATGCGGCCGGACTTCACGTCGGCTTCCTGGTCGCCGACGATCTGGTAGGTCTTCTTCTCTTCCGTATCCTCGTCGACCAACACCACGGTCGCGCCGAACTTGACCTTTTCGCCGCTGAGCTTGGTGACGTCGATCACTTCGGCACGCGCGATGAAGTCCTCAAGCTCGTTGACGCGGCCTTCATTGAGGCTCTGCGCCTCTTTCGCCGCGTGGTATTCGGCGTTTTCGGAAAGATCGCCATGCGAGCGCGCTTCGGAGATCGCTTCGATGATGCGCGGCCGTTCTTCCTGCTGCCGCCAGCGCAGTTCTTCCTTCAATGACGCGAACCCCTCGCCTGTCATCGGGACCTTGTTCATGATGCCTGACCTTTCCTGCCGCCGCCCCCGCATTCCGGGAGCGACCTTGTCGATGGGTACAAAAAGAAAACGGTCCGGCAGCCTCGGGCTAACGGAACCGTCTCACCGCAATTTCCCCCAATATAGCAATCTTCGCGGGTTTTTCACGCCAAAAAAATCGGTTTTTAAAAATTCACCCGCCCATTTGTGGAAATGCCGTCACGGCAGCGCGGCCGGCAGGGCGAGCGGTAACAAAAAACCGGCTGCGATTGCTCGCAGCCGGTATGAGAGCGTTTTGAAGTCGAATCAGCTCTTCATGAAATGGTCTATCTGCTCAGACAGCATGCCGTATTCACGAGATCCCTTGCCGGTGCGCTTCTCGATCTCGCGGAGCTGTTTCTGGGCGCCGGCGAGATCGCCGATCTGCAGATGCGCCTCGCCGAGATATTCACGCACCAGCGTGTAATCAGGATCGATGCGCAGCGCTTCCTCGTAGTAGCCGAGGCCGACGGTGACGCGCCCGGAATGGCGATGCGAGTAGCCGAGATAGTTGAGGATGCGTGGGTCCTGCTTGTTGGCGGCCAGGCTGAGCACGGCGATAGCCTCATCATAACGTCCGGCCATCGCCAGCGCGTGGCCGGCTTCATAGATGTTGTCGTCGTCCAGCATGCCCTGCTTGGGTGCAACGCACTTCTTCAGCTTCTTGTCCCAGACCGTGCCTTTCTTGCACTGGGTGGTGGTCTGGTCGCTCCCGCCCCCACCTTCACCGGCCGAAAACACCGGAACAGCAAACAGCGGCAAGGCGGCAACCGCCAGAACCTGAATCAGCAATCGTCTGCGCATCGAAGCCTCCTTGAAGCATGACAATGCAGGACTAACGCCGGGCAAAAGCCGTTTCATCCCGGAAAAACTCGTGGCCTGCTGAAACGTTTTGGAAACGGTCCGTGCCGGCCGCAAAAATTGAAGAGCCGAACATGACGTGACGAGCGCTGCAAATTCGCTATCATCCAACATACGGCAAACGGCAAACGGAGTATACGGAGAATGCCAGTGCGGCGGCCTCTTGAAAAGGAATGGGAGCTTTCGATCGGTCCCGACACGGTGCGCCTGTTCATCCTCAAGGCGAAGGCGCTGAGCGCCGCCGTCAACGAAGACTATGCCGATGGCGCCGAGCACGAGGTAGAGCTCGACGGCCAGGCGCACGACAACCACCACCATGACGGTCTCGTCGAGGAAAGCTCCGAAAACCTCACCGAAGAAGAACTGCGCGAGCTGATCAACGACCTCAACGTCGATGAGGCGGCCGAACTCGTAGCACTCGCCTGGGTTGGCCGCGGCGACTACGACGCCTCGGAATGGACGGACGCGTTGACGGCCGCACGCGAGCGCGCCAATAAGCGCACGGCGAAATATCTGCTCGGCATGCCGCTGCTGGCCGACTGGCTGGAGGAAGGGCTGGAAGCGATCGGTGCGTAACGCCGCGGTTACCGTTCGTGATCGGCCAAACCCTCATTCAGGGCAACTTCCGCATTCGCCCGCCGTTAAGATCGAATGGCGGCGCTCACCCTTCCCGGATTGCTCAGATTGGCGCTGCCTTTGGCGGCGGCGATACTGTTCGCAGGAGCGGCGCTGGCCCAAGCTCCGGAATTGCCTGAAACCGTGCCCGTCCCGGAGTTCAATCGATCGCAATCGGCGCAAGAGGCCGCACCTGCCGACGTGCCGGTTCCCGAGCCGCGCCCTGATGTGCCAAAGCCTCCCGCGACCGACACGCTGAACCAGCAGGACCAGCCTAAGGAAACCCGGCCGGAGCCACCGGCAATCGCTCCAGCGCCAAGCCAAAAGCCCGCCGAGGCGGAACCGCCGGCCACCGCCCCGAAACCGCCGGAGAAGCCGGCGCAAGCGCAGGGGAAAGAAATCCCTCCCGACCCGCGCTCGGCCTCTGTGCCGCAGGAAAAAATGCCGGAGGAGGAACTTGCCTGCCGCAGGCGGCTGAAGTCGATGGGCGTCGACTTCGAGGAACGCAAGGCCGAGCACGATGCGGCGGTCGGCTGCTCGATCCCCTATCCGATCGCGCTGAAGACGTTGGGCAGATCCGTTGCTATCGGCCCCGAAACCGAGCTGAATTGCCAGATGGCCGAGGCCGCCGCGCGCTTCGCCATCGATATCATCCAGCCGGCGGCCAAGGCCGAGCTCGGCGCCAATCTCAAGTCGCTTAGCCAGGCATCCGCCTTTGTCTGCCGGCCGCGCCATGGCGGAGGGAAACTGTCGGAACATGCTTTCGGCAACGCGCTCGACATCGCCAGCTTCACGCTTTCGAACGGCAGAAAGATCGACGTCGGCCCGGTGCCGCCGGAAAAGGACGCGAAATTCCTGAACGCGGTGCGCAAGGCAGCCTGCGGACCGTTCAAGACCGTGCTTGGCCCGGGCAGCGATGCGGATCATTCGCTGCATCTCCATCTCGATCTCGCCCCGCGTCGCAACGGCGGCACCTTCTGCCAGTGACATGATCCCGGACCGACATGCGCGCTGCAATTTGGCCGCAGCCGTAAACGCGGCCGCTGATTTTTCCTTTACTCTTGGCGGTTAAGCTCTGTCTCATCTGATCATGATCCCGAAAAGTGGGATCCGGTTTTCGGAGAAAGATCATGATCAAACAATTAGACAGAGCCTGATCGGGATCAAGTTCGGGGACAGGGAT
>NZ_RZTI01000157.1:0-12273 GCF_003997275.1 Mesorhizobium sp. M6A.T.Ce.TU.002.03.1.1 | reverse complement strand
TGCCCGGCCGGCCGCATCCAGCATGAGGACATCGAGGCGTTTCTGGCGCGTGGACCGCAGCTCGCGAAAGTCTCCGGCCTCGCCCGCAACGAGGCGGTCGAGGACATCAAGATCATCGGGCTCAGGCGCAAGATCGCCGAGAAAATGGCGCTGGCCAAGTCGCGCATCCCGCACATCACCTATGTCGAGGAGATCGACGTCACCGCGCTCGAGGATCTGCGCGCCGCGCTCAACAAGGAGAAGCGCGGCGGCGCGGAACGGCCGAAGCTGACGCTGCTGCCGTTCCTGATGCGGGCGATGGTCAGGGCGATTGCCGACCAGCCCAACCTCAACGCGCTGTTCGACGACGAGGCCGGCATCATCCACCAGCATGGCGGCGTCCATATCGGCATCGCCGCGCAGACGCCTTCGGGGCTGGTGGTGCCGGTGGTCAAGCACGCCGAGGCGCGCGACATCTGGGATTGCGCCGCCGAGGTTGTCAGGCTGGCCGAGGCGGCAAAATCCGGCACGGCGAGCCGCGACGAGCTGTCGGGCTCGACCATCACCATCACCTCGCTTGGCGCCATGGGCGGCGTCGCGACGACGCCGGTGATCAATCACCCGGAAGTGGCGATCATCGGCGTCAACAAGATGATGGTGCGACCGGTGTGGGATGGCACTCAGTTCATCCCGCGCAAGATGATGAACCTGTCCTCCAGCTTCGACCACCGAGTGATCGACGGCTGGGACGCCGCGGTGTTTATTCAACGGATCAAGACGCTGCTGGAGACCCCGGCGCTGATTTTCGTGGAGTAGGGCCATGAACAGAGGATCGCAGTGGCGCAGAATGAGAGCGGTAGCGATCCTTCGCCCCCCCCTCTGTCCTGCCGGACATCTCCCCCTCAAGGGGGGAGATCGGCTCTCATCCCGACTTTCGACAATCTCCAGCGTTACAAGACTAAGCGGAGCGCCAAAGCTGCCAATCTCCCCCCTTGAGGGGGAGATGCCCGGCAGGGCAGAGGGGGGCGCTGTCCCGCCGGCTCGACGAACCAAGGTGCCATGATGAAAGAAATCTCCTGCAAGCTGCTCGTCATCGGTGCCGGGCCTGGCGGCTATGTCTGCGCCATCCGCGCCGGCCAGCTCGGCATCGACACGGTGATCGTCGAGTTCGGCAAACCGGGCGGCACTTGTCTCAATGTCGGCTGCATTCCGTCCAAGGCGCTGATCCATGCGGCCGAGGAGTTCGAGAAGATCTCCCACATGGCCGGCGGCAAGAGCCCGCTCGGCATTTCAATCGCAGCACCATCCATTGATCTCGAAGCCACCATCGCCTGGAAGGACGGTATTGTTAGCCGACTGAATAGTGGCGTTGCCAGCCTGCTCAAGAAGGCCGGGGTCAAGACCGTGCACGGCTGGGCGAAATTCCGCGACGGCAAGACCGTCGAGGTCCAGACCGAGACCGGGATGCAGGTGGTCCGCGCCGAGACGGTGGTGATCGCGACAGGCTCGGCGCCGGTCGAGCTGCCGTCGCTGCCGTTTGGTGGGCCGGTGATCTCGTCGACCGAAGCGCTTGGGCTGAGCGAAGTGCCGGAAAGGCTTGCCGTCGTCGGTGGCGGCTATATCGGGCTCGAGCTCGGCATTGCCTTCGCCAAGATGGGCGCCAGGGTGACCGTGGTCGAGGCTTTGCCGCGCGTGCTGGCGCTGTATGATGCAGAGCTGACGCGGCCGGTCGTGAAGCGGCTCACCGAGCTCGGTATCGAGGTGCTGGTGGGCGCCAAGGCCAAGGGGCTGTCGACTAAGGGCGATGCGCTGCTGGTCGAGACGAAGGACGGCAAGAATGCCAAGATCGCTGCCGACAGGATCCTGGTCACCGTCGGGCGCAAGCCGGTGATCGAAGACTGGGGGCTGGACCAGATCGACCTCGACATGGCGGGGAAATTCATCCGCATCGACGACCAGTGCCGCACCTCGATGCGCGGTATCTTTGCCATTGGCGACGTCACTGGCGAGCCGATGCTGGCGCATCGGGCGATGGCGCAAGGCGAAATGGTCGCCGAGATCGTCGCCGGCCACAAGCGCAGCTGGGACAAGCGCTGCATTCCCGCCATCTGCTTCACCGATCCGGAGCTGGTCACCGCAGGCCTGTCGCCGGACGAGGCAAAGGCCCTCGGCGGCGAGATCAAGGTCGGGCTGTTTCCCTTCGCCGCCAATGGCCGCGCCATGACGAAGATGGGTGAGGAGGGATTCGTCCGGGTCGTTGCCCGGGCGGACAACCATCTTGTGCTCGGCATCCAGGCGGTCGGCCAGGGCGCGTCGGAGCTGTCGGCGGCCTTCGGCCTAGCGCTGGAAATGGGCGCGCGGCTGGAGGACATCGCCGGCACTATCCACGCCCATCCGACACAAGGCGAGGGTTTTCAAGAAGCGGCGCTGAAGGCGATGGGGCATGCGCTGCATATTTGAGGTGCTTCACCCTCCCTCTTGCTGGACACAAGGGGGAGGAACGGCGCGAACCTACGTCGCCAGGCGCCTTTCCTCTCCCTCCGGAGGGGGGAGAGGTGGCGCTGCGAAGCAGCGACGGAGTGGGGGAAGCCGGTCCTCAAATGCGCCGCCGCTGACAACTCACCACATGGGCTCAATTAGGGCGAGGCATCGCCCCGATCTGAAATAACGGCGCCCGAGCCAGGTCGACCCCCACTCCGTCGAGCTTCGCTCGACACCTCTCCCCCGGTCGACGGGGGAGAGGAATGGCGCGAACTTATTCCTTCCGGCTCCCATCCTTCTCCAAACAGGCGGCACCTCACCCCGCCAGCCGGCTAACCATCTCGTGCTGCGCATAAGCGTGCCCAAAACGGTTGGCGAGGAAGGCGTCGAGCGCGATGTCCTCCTGCTTGATGAAGCCCTTCGCCGGCAAGGTGCCGTCGGCCAGCATGTCGAGCACGGCGCAGATGGCGGAGGCCGTGGTGATCTGGATGGCGCTGCGCACTATTTCGCCGACGCGCTTGGCGTAGATCTTGTTGGCGTAGGTCTCCTGCAGCAGGCGGCCGTTCTTGCGGCCGCTGACGGTGACGAAGACGATGACCACATCCTGCAGCGTCGCCGGCAGGGCGCTCTCAAAGATGTCCTTCAGCACGTCGCGGCGGTGGCGCAGGCCGAGGTCGTTGAGCAGCGCCTTCATGATCGCGGCGTGGCCGGGATAGCGGATAGTGCGATAGTTCAGTGTGCGCACCTTGCCCTTCAGCGTCTCGGCCAGCGTGCCGAGCCCACCCGACGTGTTGAACGCCTCGTAGGTGACGCCGTCGAGCGAGAATTCCTCGCGCTCCTCCAGCGGCGGCACCTCGATCAACTCGCCTTCGACGATCGCCTCGCAAGGCTCGCAATATTCATTGATGACGCCGTCCGTGCTCCAGGTCAGATTGTAGTTCAGCGCATTCGAGGGGTATTGCGGCAGCGCGCCGACCCGCATGCGCACACTTTCCAGCGTGTCGAAGCGGCTGGCGAGATCATTGGCGACAATCGAGATGAAGCCCGGCGCCAGCCCGCATTGCGGGATGAAAGCGCTGTTGGCCGAGCGCGCCAGCTCCTTGACGCGTCGGGTCGCGACGACGTCCTCGGTCAGGTCGAGATAATGGACGCCGGCGCTGGCTGCCGCCTCGGCGATGCGCGTGGTCAGATGGAAGGGCGCTGCGCTGAGCACCGCGAACTTGCCGGCCAAGGCCGCTTCAAGCGTGCCGGCGGCTTCGATGTCGAGCTCGAGCGTCTCGACCGTTTCAGGCAGTTCGGCCGCGCCGAGCTGTGCGGCCGAGCGGTCGACGAGAGTGACGTGATAATCGCCGGTGGACGCCAGCATCTCGGCAATGGTCGAGCCGATCTTACCCGCGCCGACAACGATGATTTTCTTCATGACAGTTCCCTCGCCCCTGAAGCGCGACGCGCTTCAGGCCTTTGTCTATGCATGTCGCTGTCCCAAAACCGCTGCGCACTTTTGGGCGACATGCATTGAATTGCTCAAGACGATAGAATCGCAGCTTGCCTGTCGAAAGGAAGCGTGGAATTGTTCGAAACGAAGTGGCTCCTTGATTAATATGCCGATGAGGTTCGTCGAAAGTGCTTAGCAACGCCGAACAGGCCCTGCTCTCCCTGCTGCGGGCGAATGCGCGCGCCTCGACGGCCGAGTTGGCGCGGCGGCTCGGCGTGTCGCGGACAACCGTGCAAAGCCGGATCGAGCGGCTGGAGCAGCGCGGCATCATCATCGGCTATGGCGTCAGGCTTTCACCCGATTACGAACAGGGACTGGTGCGGGCGCATGTCCTACTCACCGTCACGCCCAAGCTTGCCGACAAGGTGGTGCGCAGCCTGCAGGCGCTGCCACCGGTGCGGACACTGCATTCTGTAAGCGGCAATTTCGACATGATCGTCATCGTCGACGCGCCGTCGATCAAGGATCTCGACACGCTTCTCGACCAGATCGGCGCGATGGACGGGGTCGAGCGGACGTCGTCCTCGATCATCCTGTCGACGCGGATCGACCGCTGAACGGCAGAACTAAAGCCGTTCTGTAGCGATCCTTCGCGCCCCCCCTCTGCCCTGCCGGGCATCTCCCCCACGAGGGGGGAGATTGGCAGCTTCAGCGCCCAGCTCACTTCTGCAACGTTGGCGATTGGCGAAAGCCAAGATGATGGCCGATCTCCCCCTATGTGGGGGAGATGTCCGGCAGGACAGAGGGGGGCGCGAAGGATCGCTGGCCTTCGAGTTGGCCGGCCTCTAGCTGCCGAGCGGGTGCGGCATGTAGCCGACGAAGCCCGATATTTTCCAGCGACCCTCGACTTTGGCGCAAAAATACAGGGTTTGCCATTTCAGTCTCTCGGTGCTGCCGTCCGTCTTGGCGACCGAGCCGTTGAACTTCTTGTGCAGCACGGCGCGGTCGCCGTCGACATCGATGTCGCGCATGTTGGTGATGCGGAACAGCGCCTCGCGCAGCGGCTCGGCGAATTTGGTCGCCGCGGTTTCCCTGGCTTGGCGCAGCCACTCGTCGCGGTAGCTGCGAAGCGTCGGGAATTGCAGCCGCCAGGCATCCGCATCGCTGAGGAAATGGGCGTGCATGCCGAAGAAGCTCGAGGCGACGAAATCATCCTCGACCATCGTCCAGTCCTGGCCGAGGAAGGCGTCGATGTCGCGGCGCACCAGCATCTCCCAGAGCGCATGGCGGTCGGCGTCGCCGGGCGGAAACGGGTTCTTGTCGAAGGTCACTTCTGCTCCCCCTATGTTGCGATGTTTTGGGTGTTGCGATGTTTCGGTCAATTGAAGGCTCGACTTGATCCGATCAGTCGCCGATCTGGTCCAGAAACGGCAGATTGCTTGCCATCAGGCCGGCATCGACATTTAGGGTCGTGCCGGTGATGCCGCTGGCAAAGGGCGACGCCAGGAACACCGCGGCGCGGGCGACCTCGACCGGCTCGACCAGCCTTCCCAGCGGATAGAGCTTGCCGACGGCGGCGAGGATTTCCGGCTTATGCGCAAGGCGATGCTCCCAGGCCCCGGTCCGGATCGAGCCGGGAATGACGGCGTTGGCGCGGATGCCGTTGCGGCCTTCCTCGGTGGCGATGGCGCGCATCCAGGCGTTGAGCGCTGCCTTGGCGGCGGCGTAGGCGGGATTGCCGAAATGGGCCTGCGCGTTGACCGAGGAGATGAACACGAAGGCGGCACCCAGCGGCTGGTTGCGCATGACGGGAAGCAGTGCCTGCGACAGCAGTGCGGCGCTGCGAAAATTCAGATCCATTTCGTGATCGAGGGCTGCCGTCGAGACATCGGCGAGCGTTTCCGCCCGCGTCCAGCCGGCGTTGGAGATGACCGCCGCCGGTGCAGCGCCTTCGCCAATGCGCTTGGCAAATGCCGCGACGGCGTCGTCATCGAGCAGGTCGAAATGATGCGTCTCTTCTATCCCCGCGCCGGTCAGGTCGGTGCCCTCGCGATCGCAGGCGATCACCCTAGCCCCGCAGGCGGACAGGGCGGCGACCAGCGCGCTGCCGACGCCGCCGGCGGCACCTGTCACGACCACGCTGCGGCCACCAAAATCGATCATGCGGCTCCTCGTTTTTCCCTCCGCAATCCTCGCCTGCCGGACGCTTCGACGCAATCGCTGATCGAGCAGGATGCTGGTGCTCTTGTAATAAAGCAACATGAATTCCAAAAAATGTTGCTTTCCAACACAGCCTGTATGAGAATCGCTCGGACAGGCGTAGACCTTCCGGCGGGAAACGGGCAAACCGGCGCAGCGAAAGAGCCCGCGCGGACTCTGCGGCGATTGCCGCCAATGTTTGAACAGGAGACTTTTCCGTGCCCAAACAGTGTTTTGGAACATCCCATGTGCCGCTGTCGCCGGCGGTCCGGGCCGGCGACATGGTCTATGTCTCGGGCCAGGTGCCAGCGGGCAGCGACGGCATGGTGGTCAAGGGCGGCATAGCCGAGCAGACCGAGCAGGTGTTTGCGAACGTCAAGGCAGCGCTGGCGCTGGCCGGCTGCACCATGGACGACGTGGTCAAGACGACGGTCTGGCTCGAGAATGCCAGCGATTTCGGCGCCTTCAATGCCGTCTATGCCAGGCATTTTCCAAAGGATCCGCCAGCGCGCACCACCGTCGAATCGCGGCTGATGATCGACATCAAGATCGAGGTCGAGGCCGTCGCCTACAGGCCGGTCTAGGCGGAACGGAGGCGGACGCCGATGCAATTTGATCTCCTCCTGAAGGGCGGCCGCCTCATCGATCCGGCCTCCGGCCTCGACGCGCAACGTGATCTGGCCATTGCCGATGGCCGCATCGCCGCGATCGATGCCGACATTCCCTTCGACCGTGCCGCGCGCGTCATCGATGCCACGGGCTCCATCGTCGCGCCAGGCCTCATCGACCTGCACAGCCACGTCTATTGGGGCGGCACCTCGCTCGGCGTCGATGCCGACCGCCTCGCCGCCAAGAGCGGCACCACCACCTTCATCGACGCGGGAAGTGCCGGCGCCGGCAACTTCCTCGGCTTTCGCCGTCACGTCATCGAGCGCTCGAAAGTCCGCATCCTGGCCTATGTCAACATTTCCTTTGCCGGCATTTTCGGCTTCTCGCAGACCGTTTCGGTTGGGGAATGCAGCGACCTCAGGCTCTGCGAACCGCGCGAGACGGTGGCAGCGGTGCGCGAGCACGCAGACGTGGTTGTCGGCGTCAAAGTCCGCTCGGGCCGCCATGCCGGCGGCACCAGCGGCATTGCTCCGGTCGATCTGGCGCTCGAGGCCGCCGACCAGGTCGGCCTGCCGCTGATGGCGCATATCGACGAGCCGCCGCCGGGCCGCTCGGAAGTGCTGCCGCGGCTGCGCAGGGGCGACATTCTCACCCACTGCTTCCGGCCGTTTCCCAACGCGCCGATCTTCGCCTCCGGCGCGGTGCGGCCCGACATGCGGCTGGCGCGCGAGCGCGGCGTCATCTTCGACATCGGCCACGGCATGGGCTCGTTCGATTTCGAGGTTGCCAAGGCGATGCTCAGCGAGGGGCTGGCGCCTGACGTGATCAGCAGCGACGTGCATCTCTACTGCGTCGACGGGCCGGCCTTCGACATCCTGGTGTGCATGTCGAAACTGCTGGCGCTCGGCATGCCGCTTGTCGAGGTGCTGCGCGCGGCGACACAGCGGCCGGCCGAGGCGATCGGGCGGACCGATCTTGGCGCGCTTACGGTCGGCGCGGTCGGCGATATCGCGGTGCTGCGGCTGCGCCCGGGCAGTTTCACCTTTGTCGATGCGGTCGGCGCCTCGCTGGTCGCCGAGCAAAGGCTGATCTCGGACGGTGTCGTGATCGGCGGCACCTGGTGGCCGAACGAGGCGGCAGGCGATCTCGGCGATACCGAGCGCTTCGAAGCGCATGCGCATGAGACGCATGTCGATGTCGTGGCTAGGCATTTCGGGCGTGGGTGATCTCCCCCCTCGAGGGGGAGATGTCGCCGAAGGCGACAGAGGGGGTCGGTTCGACCGGGCTCGCCTTCCTGCAACGGATGGAAGTTGGCGCTCGACGCGCGGCGACCCCCTCTGGCCTGCCGGCCATCTCCCCCTCAAGGAGGGAGATTACGGCTTCACCCCCGGCGCTCCATAAACCGGGGTCGCAACCCCTTCCATCCTCGCCTTGATCTGCAGCGCCACGAATTTCGAGTAAAAACGCGACAGCGCCAGATTGCCGCCGTGGAACCATAGCGCCTCCTGCGCGGTCGGCTTCCACATGTTGCGCAATTCGCCTTGCCATGGTCCGGGGTCGCCTCTCACGCCCGAGCCAATCCCCCAGCACGGGCCGACCTTGTCGGCGACCTCACGCGAGACGATCGCCGCCACCGTCTCGTTCATCGACTGATAGCCGGTGCAGGAGATGACCACGTCGGCCGCAAGCTCGGTGCCGTCGTCGAAGAGTATCCCTGTCGGCGTCAGCGACTTGATTCCGACGCCGCTGCGAACGCCGATCTCGCCGTTGATGATCAGATCCGAAGCGCCAACATCGATGTAGTAGCCCGAGCCGGTGCGGTAGGCCTTCATCATAAGGCCGGTCTCGTCGTCGCCGAAATCGATGGCGAAGCCGGCGCCGCGCAAGCGGTCGTAGAAGGCAGCGTCGCGGGCCTTGATGATGTCGTAGAGCGCGCGCTGGCTTTGCGGCAGCAGCGCGAACGGCGTCGAGGCGACGATCATGTCGGCCTTCTCGGTGGTGATGCCGCGCGCCAGCGCTTTTTCCGAAAAGATCTCGAAGCCGACTTCCATCAGCGTGTCGGACTTGACCACCGTCGTCGCCGAGCGCTGGATCATCGTCACCTCAGCGCCGCTCTCCCAGAGGTCGACGCTGACGTCGTGCCCCGAACTTGCCGCGCCGATGACCGCGACGCGTCTGCCGCGGAATTTCTCGCCGCTGGAATACTGGCTGGAGTGCAGGATCTCGCCCTGGAACGCCTCGGCGCCGGGCAGATCGATCCGCCTCGGCGGACCATAGGCGCCGGTCGCAAAGACGATATGCCTCGGCTTCAGCGTGATGCGCTCGCCGCCGCGATCGACCTCGACCGTCCAGATTTTTTTTGCCTCGTCATAGCTGGCGCTGACGCATCTCGTGGAGGTCCAGTAATTGAGCTCCATGACGCGCGTGTACATTTCCAGCCAGTCGCCCATCTTGTCCTTGGGCGTGAACACCGGCCAGTTTTCCGGAAACGGGATGTAGGGCAGATGGTCGTACCAGACCGGGTCGTGCAGCACGAGCGAGCGATAGCGATTGCGCCAGGAATCACCGGCTTGAGCGTTTTTCTCGATGATGATGGCCGGCACGCCGAGCTGCCGCAGCCGCGCGCCCAACATGATGCCGCCCTGGCCGCCGCCGATGACCAGGCAATAAGGCTGCTGGCCGGCGCCGAGTTCACGCGTCTCGCGCGCTCTCGCCTCCGACCAGGTCTCGCGGTCCGGATCGGCCTTGTGGCGAACACCCAGAGGCCGCGCCGGCCCCTTGCGCTCCTCAAAGCCCTTGAGGTCGGTCATCGCCGTGAACAGTGTCCGGCACCGGCCGTCCTGCAGGCGCAGGATGCCCTGGCCCCACGCCGATGACGTCTCGAAGGTGAACCAGGCCTCGACGATGCCTTCGTCCGCGCTTGCTTCGCCACTGAGCTGCCAGGCAGTCGGCTGTGCCGTCGCGAGCGTGGCATCCAGCATGTCGCGGATCGTCGCGTGGCCTTCCATCGTCTTGATGTTCCAGGTGAAGGTCAGCAGGTCGCGCCAGTAGCAGTCCTCGGCGAACAGATTGGTCGCGGCCTCGGCGTCGCCCGCCTCGAGCGCGCGGGCGAGGGAGGAAAGCCAGGTGGCCGCCTGTTTCGATGGTGCCATGTCGAGCATCTGTTGTCCTTCTACCTTTTCAAGTCGGCGCTGCCCGGTCTTCCCTTCTCCCCTTGTGGGAGAAGGTGTCGCCGAAGGCGACGGATGAGGGGTGTTCCAGAGGAACACCAACGTCTCACTCCGTCCAGCACCCCTCTTCCGTCTTGGCGCTGCGCGCCAATCCACCTTCTCCCACAAGGGGAGAAGGAAAAAGGGCCTTCAGTCCCCGAGCGGTTCCATCTCCTTGCCCGTCCTGTGGATCTGGGCGTTGTACTTGATGCGGCGGACCGTTTCGCGGGCCGAGCCGTCGAGCTTGTAGGCGGCCGCCACCGCCATCAGGTCGATCGCGGCCAGGAAGGCGAACCGCGAGGCCGTCGGCTTCAGCGTGTCGGGATATTCGGGCACCGCCACCGTCAGCCTGACATCACAGGCGCGCGCAAGGTCGGTGTCGGGCGCGGTCACGCCGATCGCGTTGGCGCGGTAGTGCTTGGCGAGCTCGACGGCCTCGATCACTTCGCGCGTGCGTCCCGTCGCCGAGATGGCGATCACCAGATCGCTGGGCTTCAAGGTCGAGGCGGTCATCCGCATCAGATACGGGTCGCATTGGGCGTTGACGGTGATGCCGTAGCGAAACAGCCGGTACTGGGTTTCCTGCGCCAGTGCCGAGGAGCTGCCGCCGAGGCCGAACACGGTGACCTGGCGCGCCTTGGCGATGAGCTCGGCCGCCTTCACCAGCTGCGCCGGATCGAGCTGCCGTTCGGCTTCCTGGAGCGCCCGGCGCGCCTCGCCGAACACGGCATTCCAGAACGGCATGCCATTGTCGCTGCTGGTGGGCGGCGGCTTGCTCAGATAGAGCGCGCCGACGACGAGGCTCTGCGCCAGCTTCAGCTTGAAATCGCGCACACCTTCACAGCCGATGGCGCGGCAGAACCGGGTCACGGTCGGTTCGCTCACCCCGGCGCGCTGGGCGAGCACGGCATTGGAAGCGTCGACCGCGAACCTGACGTCGTCGAGCACGACGTCGGCGACGCGGCGCTCCGCCGGGCGCAGCTCACCGTAAGAGTCCTTGACCAGCGAGATGATGTCGGGGATGCGCCTGACATGGTCGCGTGTATCCGGCTCGCCATCCGAAGTCAGTCGTGCATGGCCTTCAGCTTCGGTCATGAGTCATTCCCCTGACGTTCGTGGAACTCGACCTCTACCATGTTTGCGCACCGCTTGCCTGCTCCGCTTCACGCGACGTGTTTCCGAAGTATGTAGGAAAGCAACAAGCTTTTCAAGAAATAGAAAATGTAATTTAAACAAACAGATATGGCTGGCCCTAGCGATCTTGCCAGCGATAGCGACGGTCGCCGCTTGACAGTAAAGTAGGATAGTTACAGACTGATTTCTGCGGCCGTATGACCCACTGGATCATCGCGCAATCTCCGAGGGGCGCATGAACGCGGGCAGTGCAAAAACCCCGAAGCTTGGCGTGCAGGACGCGACCAAGATCTATCATACGGCTTCCGGCGACCTCTTGGCGCTGGACCGTTGCAGCCTCGACGTTCACGCCAATGAGATCGTCTCGATCGTTGGCCCCTCCGGCTGCGGCAAGACCACCCTTTTGTGGTCGATGTCCGGGCTGCATCGCCTGTCCAGCGGGACCATCCGGCTCGACGGCAGAGAGATCACCGGCCCGCATCCGGATATCGGCATCGTCTTCCAGGAGGCGAACCTGCTGCCCTGGCGCAATCTCGACGCCAACATCCATTTTCCCTTCGAGATCAAGGGCGAGAAACCGGATCGCGCCTGGATTGCCCATCTCGTCAATCGCGTCGGGCTAGACGGCTTCGGCGGCAAGTTTCCGCGCGAGCTTTCGGGCGGCATGCAGCAGCGCGCGGCGATCGTGCGGGCGCTGGCGCTGAAGCCCTCCGTCCTGCTCATGGATGAGCCCTTCGGCGCGCTCGACAGTTTCACGCGCGAGGAGATGAACCGTCTCGTCGAGGAGATCTGGCTCGATACCAAAACCACCATCGTCTTCATCACCCACAGCATCGAGGAAGCGATCTTCCTCTCCGACAGGGTGGTGGTGCTGAGCGCGCGGCCGGGCCGCGTCGCCAAGGAATATCGTGTGCCATTCCCGCGCCCACGCTCGCTGGAGATCATGGCGACGAAGGAAGTCTTCGATCTCACCAACACGATCAAGATGGACATTGTCGGCGAACGCGTGCGGCCGAAGGCGCGGGAGCGCGGCACCGCCGAAATTGTGAGGATCAGGCCGTGAGCGGAGGCGACACTATCCCGGAATTTTCCAAGACCAAGGCGGGTGACGGGCACGACGTCAGCCTGACCAATCTTTCGGCCTTCGCCAGCGGCCCCGGCATCAGGTCGGGCGCCGAGGTCGCGGCCATCATCGCCGTTGCGGTGATCATCATCGGCGGCATCGAG
>NZ_RZTI01000156.1:0-12302 GCF_003997275.1 Mesorhizobium sp. M6A.T.Ce.TU.002.03.1.1 | reverse complement strand
TTTCCAGCCCATCGTCGATCTTAGGACCCGCCGCATCATCGGCTTCGAGACGCTGGCGCGCTGGACAGATGGTGATCTCGGCTCGGTCCCGGCGACGGTCTTCATCCCGATCGCCGAGGAGCGGGGCATCATCGGCCCGCTGTCGCAGCTTGTGCTGCGCAAGGCCGCCGAGGCGGCCAGGAGCTGGCCCAAGGATCTGTTCCTGTCCTTCAACTTGTCGCCGTCGCAGCTCGTCGACCAGAACACCGGGCTGCACATATTGGCGATCCTCGACCGCACCGGCTTCGACCCGCGCCGGCTGGAGATCGAGATCACCGAAACCGGCCTGATGAACGATCCGGCCTCGGCCGAAAAGATCGTCGAGAATCTGCGCCGCGTCGGCATCCGCGTCGCGCTCGATGATTTCGGCACCGGCCAGTCCTCGCTCGGGCGTCTGCGCGAATTTCATTTCGACAAGCTCAAGATCGACCGGGCCTTCGTCTCCTCCATTCTCGACGACCGCCCGTCCGAACACATCATCCGGGCGATCCTGGCCATGTGCGAGGGGCTCGGCATGGACGTGGTCACCGAAGGCATCGAGCAGGAAGCGCAGGCCGAGCGCCTTGTCCAGTTCGGCTGCGCCGGTGGGCAAGGGTTTCTGTTCGGCAGGCCGGTCGATGCCGACGCCACGCTCGGCTATCTCAGGGATAGCTTCCGCGGCGCCTTGCGCGTCAAGGCAATCTGACGACCGGCCACGTTGCCACTGCGGCGCAGCCTTCTTTTTGTCAGACATAAGCCGTAAGAATCCGTTTCTCGCCCTTGCTCCCTGGACCGGGCTGGCTAGGATGCGCGCCGGCCAGACCACAGCCCCGTGCGTCCGTTTGGGACGCGCCAAGGACGCTGCCGCACTTTGACTTGTGGAGAAAAAAAATGATGCCATCGGCGCGCTTTGCCGACCTTGAAGGCGCTTCGGTGCTGATCACCGGCGGCGGCTCCGGCATCGGCGCGGCGTTGACGGAGGGTTTTGCACGCCAGGGGGCGAAGGTCGCCTTCATCGACATCGCTGACGGCCCGAGCCTGGCGCTGGCCGACCGCATCGAGAAGGATCTCGGCCGGCGACCCCTCTATCTCAACACAGACATACGCGACATCGAGGCGCTGCGGGCTTCTGCCGCCAAGGCGGCAGAAGCGCATGGCGACGTCACCGTGCTGGTCAACAATGCAGCACTTGACGAACGCCACGCGGTGGAAGACGTCACGGTGGAATTCTGGGACAACAATCAGGCGATCAATCTGCGTCCGCATTTCTTCTCCGCCCAAGCGGTGGCGCCGGGCATGAAGCGGGCCGGCGGCGGCTCGATCATCAACTTCACGTCGACGTCGTTTCTCATCAACCACCCCGACATGCCGGCCTATACCGCGGCCAAGGCCGGCATCGTCGGCCTGACCAAGGGCCTTGCCGGCAAGCTTGGCGCCGACGGCATTCGCGTCAATGCGATCGCACCCGGCTGGGTGATCACGGAGCGGCAGAAGGAGCTCTGGGTCACCGAACAGGCGCTCGCCGCCCATGTCGCCAAGCAATGCATCAAGCAGGTAATGCAGCCGGATGACATCGTCGGCACGGTGCTGTTCCTGGCGTCGGACGCTTCGCGGATGCTGACCGCCCAGATGCTGATCGTCGACGGGGGCTTCCTGTGAACCCAGGATCCCCGAGCAAAGCACCCTCGGTCGCCGCCGTGGATTGGGGCACCACCCGTCTCAGGGTCTGGCTGGTCGATGAGGCCGGAAAAATCCTTGCCGAGCGCCGCGGCGACGACGGGCTGATCACTGCGCAAGCCACCGGCTTTTCGACCATCCTCGAAGGACATCTGGCGGCGATGGGCGCGCCGGAAGCGATGCCCGTCATTATCTGCGGCATGGCCGGCTCGCGCCAGGGCTGGCTCGAGGCGCCCTATGTCACCGTGCCGGCGCCGATCGGCGCCATTTTGGCCGGTGCGGCGCGCATTCCGGGCCAGCGCCGCGACATCCGCATCGTGCCGGGCCTTGCCCAGCGCCAGGCCGACGCGCCCGACGTCATGCGCGGCGAGGAAACGCAGCTTGCCGGCGCTGGTTTGCCGACAAAGGGTCGCCATCTCGTCTGCATGCCCGGCACCCATTCGAAATGGGTGCTGGTCGAGGACGGCGCCGTTACCGGTTTCGGCACGTGGCCGACCGGCGAGTTGTTTTCGGTGCTGGCGGCGCATTCGATCCTGCGCCATTCGCTGGGCGAGCAGCCCAAGCCGGTCGCATCAGGCAATGCGTTCTTTCGGCGCTGGTGCGAGCAAGCGCTGGCCGACGGCGGCGATGTCACGTCGAGACTGTTCTCGATCCGCGCGGCGGGCCTGCTGCAGGACCTGAAACCCGACGATGCCGCTGCTTGCCTGTCCGGCCTGCTGATCGGCGGCGAGATCGCTTCTGCCAGCCACCGCTATGGGAAAGGCGCTGCGTCGGTCGTGCTGATTGCTTCCGGCGCGCTCGGCGCGCTCTACACTGAGGCGCTCGGCCTTGCCGGACTTGCGGTTCGGACTGTCGACGCTGACGAGGCAGTGCGTGCCGGCTTGATCGAGGCCGCGCGCGAAAATGGCATGATTGCCGGAAGCGGAGTTGCAGCATGACCGAGACCGCACCGTTTCCGAAGCTCAGACGCGGCGTTGTCGCCATCCTGCGCGGCCTCAAGCCAGGCGAGGCGGTGGCCATTGGCCGGGTGATCTTCGAGGCCGGCATCGAAGCGATCGAAGTGCCGCTCAATTCGCCGGACCCTTTTGCCTCGATCGCGAATATCGTGCAGGCGCTGCCGGCGACGGCGCTGGTCGGTGCAGGAACCGTACTGACATCAGCCGATGTTGACGGATTGCACAAGGCGGGCGGGCGGCTGCTGGTCAGCCCCAACATCGATGCCGAGGTCATGGCCCGCGCGATGGATTACGGCATGGTGACGATGCCCGGCGTGTTCACGCCGACCGAAGCCTTCCAGGCGCTCCGGCTCGGCGCCTCGGCGCTGAAATTCTTCCCGGCCAGCGTGCTTGGGGCTGCCGGCATCGCGGCGATGCGCGCGGTTTTGCCGGCAGAGACGCTGGTCGGCGCGGTCGGCGGTGTTTCAGAGAAGGACTTTGCCGGCTACAAGGCGGCCGGCGTCAGCGTCTTCGGCCTTGGCTCCAGCCTGTTCAAGCCTGGCATGAGCGTCGAAGAGGTGGCCGCACGGGCGCGGGCTGCCACAGTAGCCTGGGATGCGGCGTTTGGAGCAGCAGGATGAGTGAAGCCAAAGTTTCGGTTTTTTCCGACCATGTCTGCCAGCTCGGCGAAGGCCCGAGCTATGATCCAGCCACCGACACGCTCTACTGGTTCGATATCGTCAACGGCCAGCTTCTGGAAAAACGCCTTTCCGGCGGCGCGGTCAAAATCCACGAGCTTGGCCAGATGGCCAGCGCGATAGCCATCATCGACGACAGCAGGCAGTTGATCGCCACCGAAACCGGCCTGCACGTCCGCGACGTGGCGACCGGCAAGCTGACGCTGCACACGACGATCGAGGCCGACAACCCGGTGACGCGCTCGAACGATTCGCGCGTCCACCCCTGCGGCGCCTTCTGGATCGGCACCATGGGCAAGGGCGAGGAAAAGGCCGCCGGCTCGATCTACTGGTTCTTCAAGGGGGAGTTGCGCCGGCTTTATTCGGACATCACCGTGTCGAACTCGATCTGTTTTTCCGAAGACGGAACGACCGCCTACTACACCGATACCAGCACCGGACTGCTGATGCGGGTCGGCTGCGATCCGGCAACCGGCCTGCCGTCCGGCGAGCCGAAGGTCTTCGTCGATCACCGCAAGGCCAAGGGCTATATCGATGGTTCGGTGCTCGATCGCGACGGTGTCCTATGGAACGCCTGCTGGGGCGGCAGCGTCATCGAAGCCTACGGACCCGACGGCAAGCTCATCCGGTCGGTCGCGATGCCGGTGACGCAGCCGTCTTGCCCGGCCTTTGTCGGCAGGAATGCCGACCGGCTGGCGGTGACGTCCGCCTGGTCGGGCAAGGATGAGAAACAGCGCCTGCTGGACCCGCAAGCCGGCATGACGTTTCTGCTCGATGTTCCGGTCAACGGCCGCTTCGAGCCGCGCGTGCTGATCGCCTAGGCGATGATCCCGAACCTTCGGTTCGGAAAGAACATGGTACCAAACGGGAAGATCGCACCAGCACTGTCGTGCAGGCGTCCGACTGACGTCGGTTTCCGCGAAAGCCTGATACATTCGCCGTGCGATGGTAGGCAATCGCGCTGCCAGGACCCGTTCATCCCCAGGACCCGCTCATCCCATGTCAAGCCGCAAGCCGAAGCTGATCCTTGTCTACGAGCCGGAAAAGGCCTGCTTCGACCGGCTGGTCGTCGAAGGCCATTTGCCGGCGCGTGCAGCCGAAATCGCCTCCTATCTGGCGCAGTCGACTGACATCGCCCCTGAGTTCGATGCACTAGCCGCAGCCTGTCTGACGCGCGGCCTGTCCTTCGCGCCGGTGGCGCTCGACGATGCCGCAAACGGGCTTGCCGGTGAGGACCCGGACACGACGCTGGTGTGGACGCTGACCGATGGCATCGCCTATTTCCGTGGCTGTGCAGCACCGGCTCTGGCAAGACTGAACGGCCTGAAGGTGCTCGGCGCCGATGATGCGCTGTTTGCGCTCTGCCAGGACAAATTCCGCTCCGGCGCCGTGCTCGGCGCGCTCGGCCTGCCGGTGCCGCGATCCGGCTTGGCCCGCGACGGCCGTTGGCTGGTCGAGCCGCCGGCTTCGCCAGCCGGCTGGTTCGTCAAGCCGAACCGGCTCGGCGCCAAGATCGGCATCTGGCCGGATTCACGCAGCAGTGATCTCGGCCACGCGCTGGAGCTTAGCCGGCGTGTGTTCGCCGCCTATCGCGACGATGTCGTCGTGCAGCCCTACGTCGCCGGGCGCAACGCGCGCGCTAGTTTTCTGGGCTTGAAGCCGAACACCGGCGTCGAGGCGCTCGGCGTCGCCTTTGTCGATTCGGGTAGTGATTTCCAGACCATGGCAGACAGCCTGGCGCTCTACGGCGACACCGGCGAGGCTGCCAGGGAGGCGGGGACATACGCCGAGCCCGACCTGCTGCCGGTCGCCGCCAGCCAGCCGCGAGCCGATGCAAGGATACGCCAAGTCGCGCAAAGGCTGATGATTGGGCTTGGCCTGCGGGACGTCTTTTCGATCGATCTTCGGATCGAGGCCGACGACACGGTCCATCTCATAGAGTTTGAAGTGTGTCCCGGCCTGCCCTGCTTCGATTTCCGCGCGTATTGCCGCACGGAATGGGAGATGGGCCTCGCCGATGCGATGGCCGAGACCGCGGCGAACCGTTTTTTTACCTCGCCAACGGGATGAGCAGCGCACGCGTACGCGGCAGCCGCTGGGACCCAGGATCGTATCTCGACAAATGGCTTGCGTTCCGGCACCTCACTTAATAGGGTGTTAAGTGAAGGAGGCACTCGGTGAAAATCGACCCTGCGACATCCCCGGACGTGGCGGCGCTGCCAGCGGCGGACGCGGACAAGACGAAGCATGTCGGTGGGCGGATCAAGGCCATTCGCACGGCCCGACGCATTTCGCTTCGCCAACTGGCCGACATGATCGGCACGACGGCGAGCTTCATCAGCCAGCTCGAGCGCAATCTGAGCGGAGCCAGCGCCAGCACCCTGATGCGGATCGCGGCTGCCTTGGACCTCGGCATCAACGACTTGTTCGAGCAGACCGACGGTGGGTTCCACAAGGTGCTCACCAGAGCCGACCGCCCCCTGCTGCCGATCAGCCACGGTTGTCGAAAGACGTTGCTGTCGCGGCGGCCGATCCATGAATTCGAGGTTTACTCGGGGGATTTCGACGTCGGCGGCTCGACCGGCAACGACGCTTACACGCATGGCGGCAAGCACGAGATGTTCGTCGTCCTGAAGGGGACAGTCGAGCTGACGCTGGCGGACGAGCGCTTCACCATGAACGAGGGCGACAGCATCGAGTACGCAACCTCGACGCCGCATCGCACGGTGAACATCGGCAAGACGCCGGCGCAGGTGCTCTGGATCATCGCGCCCCCGACCAGCGGCGCGGCGGAACTCAATCAATACACGCCCGGACAAGGCTCGCAACCGGGCGGACAGAAGTAATGCGGGTGCACGTAAATGGGAGATAAAACATGAAGACCAAGATCGGACAGGTGACCGCGCTCGGGCTGCTGATGATCGCGACCGCAGCGCTTGCACAGAGCAAGCCCGTGGCAGGCGAGGTGGCCGAGGGCTCGCTGAAGGACAAGACGCTTACCTTCGTCTCGTATGGAGGCATTTATCAGGATGGCCAGATCGCCGCGCTAAAAGAGTTCGTCGACAAGTCCGGTGTGACGCTGCTCAGCGATGGGCCGACCGAAATCTCGAAACTGCAGGCGCAGGTCGAGTCCGGCAATGTGACCTGGGACGTCGTCGACACCGGCGATTTCCCGCCCTACGTCTATTGCGGCAAGCTGTTCCAGAAGCTGGACTTCTCGAAGATCGATACGTCCAACATTCCACAGGGCCAGATCAGTGATTGCAGTGTGCCGGCCATGAACTATGGCGTGGTGCTGATGTACAACACCGAAAAGTACAAGGATAATCCGCCTAGGAGCTGGAAGGATTTCTTCGATATCGAGAAGTTCCCGGGCTCGCGCGCTCTGGAAGGCAGCGGCGATCTGTCCGGCGGCATGATCGAGCAGGCGCTGCTCGCAGCCGGCGGGTCGGTGGAAAACATGACGGTGGCCGACATCGACAAGGCTATCGAGAAGGTGAAGTCGCTCGGTCCGGACACGATCTTCTGGAAGACCGGCGCCGATTCCCAGCAGCTCGCCGAATCCGGTGAAGCCGACATGATCGCGATGTGGACCGGACGTGCCATGACCGCGGTGAAGAACGGCGCGGCGTACACGCCGGCGTGGCAGGACTGGCTGGTTGTGATGGACCAGATGACCATTCCGATGGGCGTCAAGGATCCCGACGCAGCACATGCGCTGATCAACGCCTATGTCGGCAAGAGCGCGCAGGAGACGCTTGCAAAAACCACCTCGTATACCCCGATCCACAAGGACGCGAAGCCCGAAGTGGACGAGGTCACCGCGGCGTTCATGACCAATACGCCGGACAAGCTGAAGCTTGGCTATCAGCAGAACATCAAGTTCTGGGTGGAGAACTTCGAGGTGGCGAACGAAAAGTGGAACGCGTTGATGGCGGGCAACTAGGTCCGCCGCAGTGGCAACGATAACAACCGACAGCCGGAACACTGGTCCGGCTGTCGCAGCAGACGACCGCCGGCGCTGGTTTCGTGGACAGGCTTTCTGGCTCGTCGCGCCGGCGCTGCTGCTGCTCGTCGTCTGCCTGGGCCTGCCGCTCGCCATCGTGACCTTGCGTAGCTTTTCCGAGCCGCAATGGGGATGGCAGAACTATGCCTGGTTTTTCGGCACACCGGTCAACCTGACCGTGCTTCAGCGGACCTTCGCGATCTCCGCCTGGGTGACGCTGGTATGTCTCATTGCCGGCTATCCCTATGCCTATGTGATGACTGCGGTCGGGCCCAAGATGCGGCTCGTCCTCATCCTGTGCGTTCTGGTGCCGTTCTGGGTGAGCGGTGTGGTGCGCACCTTGGCATGGGTCATCCTTCTGCAGGATTCCGGCGTGATCAACTCCGTCATACGGGCAGTCGGCCTTAGTCCGGTCAAGCTGATCCGCACGCAGACAGGCGTGGTGATCGGCATGGCGCAGGTGCTGTTGCCGTTCATGATCCTGCCGCTCTATTCGGTAATGAAGACGATTGACCTGCGGCTCATGCAGGCGGCACGAAGCCTCGGCGCAAGCCCGGCGCGCGCCTTTGCCCAGGTCTATCTGCCGCTCTCGCTTCCGGGCGTCTACGCGGGCGCCATCATCGTGTTCATTCTTGCGCTCGGGTTCTACATAACCCCCGCGCTGCTCGGCGGTCCGCGTTCGACCATGCTCTCGACCCTGATCCAGAACCAAGTGCTCAGCCTGCTCAACTGGGGTCGCGGCGGTGCGATGGGTGTGGTGTTGTTGATCGCGACCTTCGTCCTGCTCGCGCTTGCAGCACCGCTGTCGCGCCAACCGCACAAGACGGGCTCGACACGCTGATGAAACAGCCCGGTCGAATCCTGCTCGGTCTGTTCTGCCTGCTGGTCGCGGTCTGGCTGGTCGCACCGACAATCGTCGTCGTGCCGATGTCGTTCAACGACAAGAAGTCGCTGGCCTTTCCGCCATCCGGCTTTTCCTGGCAGTGGTACCAGAACTTCTTCACCAACCCCGAATGGTCGGCGAGCCTGGTCGGCTCGCTCAAGGTTGCCGTCGTCACTGCGGTGTTCGCCACCGTCATCGGCACGCTGGCGGCATTCGGCCTCGATCGCATGAAAAGCCGCGTCAGCGGCGTGCTGCGTGCACTGCTGATCACGCCGATGGTCGTGCCGGGGGTGGTGCTCGCCGTCGGAATCTATGCGGTCTATCTCGATACGCGGCTGGTCGGCACCATGACCGGCTTCGTGCTGGCCCACACGATGCTCGCCGTTCCTTTCGTCATCATCGCCGTCTCCGCCAGCCTTGAAGTCTTCGACAAACGGCTGGAGACGGCTGCGGCCAGCCTCGGCGCGACCCGGCTGATGGCATTCAGGACGGTGACGTTGCCGCTGATCGCGCCGGGCATCCTGTCGGGGCTGCTGTTTGCGTTCGTAACCTCGTTCGACGAGATCATCGTCGCGCTGTTCATCACCAGCCCTTATCTGAAGACACTGCCGGTCCAGATCTTCTCCAGCATTACCCGGGATGCCGACCCCACCGTTGCGGCGGTGGGCACGTTGCTCTTCATCGTGACGTCGCTGGTGATCGGGGCGGGGCTGCTGATCGGTTCGAGACAGGGAAAACGTTGACATGGCCTCACCATCGACCCGCGGCGCAGCCATCGATCTCAAATCCGTCAGCAAACAGTATGGCAGCTTCATTGCTCTCGATAAGGTTTCGCTGCGCATCGAGCCGGGGGAGTTCATGACGCTGCTCGGACCCAGCGGTTCGGGCAAGACGACCACGCTCAACGTCATCGCCGGCTTCACCGAGGTCAGCTCGGGTTCGCTTGATGTCGGCGGCAAGAGCGTCATCGGCGTACCGGCGCACAAACGCAACATCGGCGTGGTTTTCCAGCACTATGCGTTGTTTCCGCACATGACGGTGAGCAGGAACGTCGCATACCCACTGACCTTGCGCGGCATCGCCAATCCCGATCGTGAGGCGCGGGTGCGCAAGGCGCTGGACATGGTGAAGATGGCGGATTTCGGCCACCGCTTCCCCAGCGAGCTTTCCGGCGGGCAGCAGCAGCGCGTCGCGCTGGCGCGCGCCATCGTATTCGACCCGCCGCTGCTCCTGATGGACGAGCCGCTCGGCGCGCTCGACAAGAAGTTGCGTGAATGGCTGCAGCTCGAGATCAAACGGATCCACCGGGAGTTGGGCACCACCTTCGTTTACGTCACGCACGACCAAGAGGAGGCCCTGGTCCTCTCGGACCGCATCGCCGTGTTCAACCAAGGACGCATCGAGCAGATCGGCACCGGTCGCCAGCTGTACGACGAGCCCGAGACCTTGTTCGTCGGAAAGTTCGTCGGCGACTCGACGATACTGCGTGGCGCGGCCTCCACCTCCGGGAACGAGACCGCCATCGAGATAGAAGGGCGGAAAGTGGCCGCCGCCAAACGCCTTCCCGATGGCGCCAAGCCGGTGATGCTGCTGCGACCGGAGAAGCTGAGCCTCGCCAGACGGGGCAAGGGCGGACAGGATCGAAACACCCTGCCCGGGCGCATCGGCGAAGCCATCTATCTCGGATCGGGCTCCAAATACGAAGTCGTGCTGGCGGACACCTCCAAGGCGATCGTGCGCTCGACGCTGGATGCCGAGACCTTCGCCATCGGCGACGAGGTCGACCTCATATTCGCGGGCAGCGACGTGAAGCTGTTAGCGGACGACGAAAAGGCCGATTTCACGCTGACCTGAATCCTACCTGGGAAAATCGCGACAATGGACGTGAAGAAGAACGGCGACGTTTCATTCTGGTATGCCGACATCGGCGGGGTGCCCGGCTACCGGCCGCCGCTGCAGGGCGATATCGTGGCCGACGTTTGCATCGTCGGGGCCGGCTACACCGGCCTTTGGACCGCCTATTACCTGAAGCAGGCAGCGCCGCACCTCAACATCGTCATCGTCGAGAAGGAGTTCGCCGGCTTCGGTGCTTCGGGACGCAATGGCGGCTGGCTGTCCGGCGGCTTCTCATGGTCGCGCGAAAAATATGAGGAGGCATCGTCGCGCTCCGGGGTCATCGCCATGCAGGCGGCGATGATGGGCACGGTGAACGAGGTCATATCGGTCGCGGAGACCGAAGGCATCGACGCCGATATTCGCCGTACCGATGAACTGCTTGTCGCAACCAACGAGGGGCAGGAGCAGCGCGCCAAGGCGATGTATGCCCATGCCAGATCCTGGGAGCTGACCGACGACCGCGTCGGGTACATCGATGCAGCAGAGATGCGCCGGCGCATAGCGGTGCACAACGCGCGCGGCGCCTTCGTCATCAAGAAAGTTGCGCGGGTTCAGCCTGCAAAGCTGGTGCAGGGGCTCACCAGGGCAGTGGAGCGCCTCGGTGTCCGGATTTGTGAACAGACGACCGTGCTGTCGATCGAAAAAGGCAAGGTTGCAACCAACCGGGGCGTGGTGCGTGCCGAAAAGATCGTGCGGGCAACCGAGGGTTTTACCGCAGGCATCGCCGGCCACGAGAGACTTTGGTTGGCGCTCAACAGCGCCATCGTTGTGACCGAGCCGTTGTCCGAAAAACTGTGGAGCGAAATCGGCTGGGACGGCTACGAGGTGCTCGGCGACGCTGCGCACACCTACTGCTATGCGCAACGCACCCGGGAAGGGCGCATTGCCATGGGCGGGCGCGGGGTGCCTTATCGTTTCGGCTCCAAGACCGACATTCGCGGCGTCACCCAACAGGCGACGATCGATAAGCTGCACAAGATCCTGACGACGCTTTTGCCGCAGACCAAGGGGCTAAAGCTCGACCATGCGTGGTGTGGAACGCTGGGCGTGCCGCGCGACTGGTGCACGACGGTGGGCTTTGACAAGCAGACCGGAATAGGCTGGGCCGGTGGCTATGTCGGCCTCGGCGTTTCCACCTCGAACCTCTCGGGACGCACATTGAGGGATCTGCTGCTGGGCAACGACACCGAGCTGACGCGGCTTCCCTGGGTCAATCGAACCGTGCGCAAATGGGAACCGGAGCCGCTGCGCTGGCTGGGCGTCCATTCCATGTATCAGCTCTATCGGATTGCCGACGAGCGGGAAGCAAAGGGGCTGCCGCGCACATCGCGGCTGGCCGCCCTGGCCGATCGCATCACCGGGCACTGAACCGCATTACCTCGAGGACTTAAGAAAATGATCGACTTCAAGACCTTCGCCCACCTTGCGCAGATCGACCTCGGTGAGCCTCAGCCGAAACCCACCTCGGTGGAAGGCGATCAGCTGGAAGCAGCCAACACGCTCTGGACTTCGGATGATGGCAAGATCGAAGTTGGTGTCTGGGAATGTTCGCAGGGCCGGTTCACCGCGCGCCGAGACACGAATTCCGAGATTTGCCACATCGTCTCCGGCCGCGTGACGCTGCATGGTCCCGATGGCGCGGCCAAAGGTGTCGGACCCGGCGAATTGCTTGTCCTGCCGCTTGGCTGGCAGGGCGAATGGACCATCCACGAGAAAACGCGCAAGCTTTACATCCTGCATTCGGTCTGACCGCCGCAGGCGGCTGAACTAAACCCCTTCGACCAGCACGATCTCGCCGTCGGCCACTTTCTGGCGGATCGCCACGGCGCGCTGATACTCCGGCGAGTGGTAGCAATCATGCGCCGCAGCCAATGACGGAAACTCGATGATCACGTTGCGGTCGCGGCCCGGCCCCTCGGCCTTTTCGTGCGCGCCACCACGCGCGAGAAATTTCGCGCCGAAACGATCGAAGGCCGGTTTGGCGGCAGCAACATAGTCCTTGTAGCCTTCCGCATCACGCACATCGACGCGGGCGATCCAGTATCCCTTGGGCATGCTCTTTTTCTCCGAAATCTAAGCGTTAAGCCGAGCGCATTTCGTCAAGGATCGCTTCCGCGACCGCCCGCCTGTCGGTCGCGCCGACGATCGGCCGGCCGACGACGAGATGGCTGGAGCCGTTGCTGATCGCC
>NZ_RZTI01000155.1:0-12352 GCF_003997275.1 Mesorhizobium sp. M6A.T.Ce.TU.002.03.1.1 | reverse complement strand
GCCGACGTCTTCTGGACCGGTGGATTCGGCGCGGATTTCGACGGCATCGACATTCTCCCTCGACTTGCTCCGGCAAACGGTCGAGCGCAGCGAATGTTCCTAAGCCGCTGCGTCGCCTGCCGCCTCCGACAGGAAAGTAAAGACATAATCGGAGAAGGAACGCCAGCATTCGACCCGGAACGCATCGGCCGCGGTGCGCAACAGCACAATCTCGACCTTGCCCAGAATGGTGCGCGACGCCGCGCCTACCGGAAAGGCGTCAAGCGACAGATCCTGCGGGCAGCCTGAATTGATTGTTGCCGCGGCTGCCGGGCCGGTGACCGATATGGCGACGTTGCGATGCGAGATGCCGACCGCCGAATGCAGCGCGGTCACCTCAACGCAGTCGGCGAGCGGATCTTTTGCCGCCTCGTCGATGACCAGCCATTCGTCCGGCCCTAGCCACAATGCAGTGCGCCCGGCCTTTGCCGCCGAGGTTTTGGGCTTTCGCGGCAGGGTCACGCCGAGCGCCTTCGAAAGCGCCGTGACTGAGGCCTCCGGCGCGCGCAGCGAAATGCGCTCCGCCGGCGGCAACACAGCAAGTGCGACGCCGGTGGCGGAAAATTCCTGGCCGGCGAGCGCCGGGCGGCGTTCGGCCGACGGCGCAGTGGCGGCAGTTTTCTTCGCGGCGGCCTTAGCCATTGAGGCGCTCCCCCTTCTGGTCGAAGAACACCATGCCGGTGACCTCCACCTCGATCGTCCCGTTTGGCATCGGCACGTAAAGCGTCTCGCCCGTCCGATCACGGCCTCCGGCAACCAGAGCCAGCGCGATCGAGCGGCCGCAATTTTGCGACCAATAGCTGGAGGTGACATGGCCGATCATGGTCATCGGGATCGCCTGCTTCGGATCGCCGACGATCTGCGCGCCTTCTTCCAGCACCACCTTGGGGTCCTTGGTCTTCAGGCCGACAAGCTGCTTGCGGCCCTTGGCGACAAGATCCGGCCGCGCCATGCCGCGAATGCCGACGAAATCGGTCTTCTTCTTGCCGACCGCCCAGTCGAGACCGGCATCGCCAGGCGTCACCGTGCCGTCGGTGTCTTGGCCGACGATGATGTAGCCTTTTTCGGCGCGCAGCACGTGCATCGCCTCGGTGCCGTAAGCGCAGGCGCCATGCTTCTGGCCCTCGGCCCACAGCGCTTCCCAGACGGCCTGGCCGTGGTCGGCGGGCACGTTGACCTCGAAACCGCGCTCGCCGGTGAACGACATGCGGAACAGCCTCGTCGGCACGCCGCAGATCTTGCCTTCGCGCACCGACATATGCGGCAGCGCGTCGTCCGACATGTCGATGCCTTCGACCAGCGGCGCGATGATGTCCCGAGACTTCGGTCCCTGCACGGCGATCACCGCCCACTGTTCGGTGATCGAGGTCAGCCAGACGTTGAGATGCGGGAACTCGGTCTGGAGGTAATCCTCCATATGGTTCATCACCCGCGGCGCGCCGCCCGTCGTCGTCGTCACATGGAAACGGTCCGGCGCCAGTCTTCCAACGACACCGTCATCATAGATGAAGCCGTCCTCGCGCAGCATGATGCCATAGCGGCAGCGGCCGGGCTCCAACTTCTCCCACGGATTGGTGTAGAGCAGTTCCATGAACTTGGCCGCATCCGGCCCGACCACCTCGATCTTGCCCAGCGTCGAGGCATCGAACAGGCCGGCGGTCTTGCGCACGGTGACACACTCGCGATCGACGGCGGCATGCATGTCTTCGCCCGCTTTGGGAAAATACCAGGCGCGCTTCCATTGGCCGACATCCTCGAACACGGCACCTTGGCGCTCGGCCCAGGGATGAATCGCCGTCTTGCGGGTCGGGTCGAAGAGCGGACCCCGCGCGTGTCCGACGATCGAGCCGAAGGTGACCGGCGTGTAGGGCGCGCGGAACGTCGTCAGGCCGACTTGCGGGATCGGCTTGCCCAGCGTCTCGGCTGCGATGGCCAGTCCGTGCATGTTGGAGGTCTTGCCCTGGTCGGTCGCCATGCCGTTGGTGGTGAAGCGCTTGACATGCTCGATCGAGCGCATGCCTTCATGCACCGCCTGGCGGATGTCCTTGGCGGTGACGTCGTTCTGGAAATCGACGAAGGCCTTTACCGTCGTGTCCGCACCGGCGCCGGGCGCCGCACCCAGCATGCCGCGCGACCAACTCTCGCTGGTGTCGACCTTCGGCTTAGCGCTGGCGCCGGCATTCTTGACGCCCGCATCCTTGGCCGCCTTGGCGCCCGCCGCATAGGCCTCGTCGATCGTCGCCGACAGCCCGTCCGTGCCGTTGCAGGCGCCGACGGAAACGCAGTCCTGCGCATAGGCGCCGGGCACGAAGCGCTTGGTCTCGTCGTTGAAGGCAACCTTGCCGCGCGACTGCGAGAACAGATGCACCGACGGCGTCCAGCCGGCCGACATCAGGATCGCGTCGACCGGGATGGTGCGCTCGCCGCCACCGTTCTTCGGCTGCACGGTCATCGACGCGACGCGCAATTTGCCGCCGGCGCGGATCACCGCGCGGCCGAAATTGACCTCGATGCCGAGCGCCCTCGCCTCGTCGATCACCGGTCCGGTCGGGTTGTCGCGCAGGTCGACGATCGCCGCCACGCCGACACCGGCCTTCTTCAGGTCGATCGCCGCCGCATAGGCGGAATCATTGGCCGTATAGACGCCGACATTTCTGCCGACCGCGACGCCGTAATGGTTGAGATAGGTGCGCGCTGCCGACGCCAGCATGATGCCGGGCCGGTCGTTGTCGGCAAACACCATGTGCCGCTCGATGGCGCCGGTTGCCAGCACCACGCGGTTGGCGCGGACCTGCCACAGCCGCTCGCGCGGCAGGTCGCGGCCGGGGTTCTGCAGATGATCGCTGACGCGCTCGACCAGCCCGACGAAATTCTGCGCGTAATAGCCGAAGGCCGTCGTGCGGGACAGCACGCGGACATTGTCCATGGCCTTGAGCTTGGCGACTGCACCTTGCGCCCAGGCAAAACCATCCTGGCCGTCGATCCTGGCGCCACTCTCGAAACGAAGGCTGCCGCCGAAATCCGCCTGTTCGTCGGCAAGGATGACGCGCACGCCGGTTTCGGCCGCGGCAAGTGCGGCGGCGATGCCGGCAGCGCCACCGCCCACCACCAGCACGTCGCAATGGGCATAGCGCGCCGAATAGTGGTCGGGATCCGGCTGGTCGGGGGCGACGCCGAGGCCGGCCGCAGCCCTGATCTTGGGCTCGTAGAGGTTCTTCCAGGCGGACTTCGGCCACATGAAGGTCTTGTAGTAGAAGCCCGCCGAAAGCAGCGGCGAGGCGATGTCGCCGACCGCGCTGACGTCGAAGGAAAGCGACGGCCAGCGGTTCTGCGACTGTGCCGTCAGCCCGTCATAGAGCTCCTGCACGGTGGCGCGGACATTCGGCGTCTTGCGCGCTGCGTCGCGCTTGACTTCAACCAGCGCGTTGGGCTCTTCCGCCCCGGCGGACAGGAAGCCGCGCGGCCGGTGGTATTTGAACGAACGGCCGACCAGATGGACGCCGTTGGCAAGCAGCGCCGAGGCCAGCGTATCGCCCTCGACACCGGCATAGGGCCGGCCGTCGAAGCTGAAGCTGGCCGTCTCTGCCTGCTTGAGGCGCCCAGCGCCGGGAATGCGGAACGCTGCGATCATTTGGAGGCTCCCGGCAGCTTCGCGGGCTTCGGCTCGCCGGCCTTGTAGGTCATCAGGAACCTGTCGCTGACGGTATCGCGCACGGCATTGAAGAACCGCGCGCAGCCATGCATGTGCCGCCAGCGCTCATAGATGATGCCTTTGGGATTCGAGCGGATGAAGAAGAACTTTTCGAAGTCGTCATCGCTTGTCGCGGCCATATCTGACGAACGTGCAATATGCGCCTCGCCGGCGTTGCGGAATTCGAGTTCCGGACGCTCTTCCTCGCAATAGGGGCAGCGGATGAGAAGCATGATTGTTCCTACAATTCGCCGTGGCCGACGCGAGCGCCGGCAGGTTGATCGCAAAGCCTCTGGCCCAACGTCACGAAAGGAGCGACGAGCCGGATGCGCTCCTCGATGCTTGCCGCGGGGCGAAAAAGCGCGCGGTTCGCCATGTTGCCGATAGTGAGCTGGATCGGATCGGTGGTGACGATGAGGCCGCGCGGCTCGAATGGCTCGTCCTCGTCCAGATCGGATGGCCGGCCTTCAAAGAAGGAAACGATTCTTTGCCCGCCGCTCCAGACGCAGGCCAGAACGCCGTCATCGACAGCAAACGGCCATTCCGCCTCGTTTTCGGCGCGACTGATCGGCTGCACGCGCACCTCGTCCGGCGACGGAAAATGAAACAGGCCTTGCTCTCCCGCGAGCATCAGCGGCATGGCGACAGCCATCTCGGCCATCATCAGTGCGCCACCGCCGCCGCAGCCGCCTCGTCGATCAGGCGACCGGTGCGGAAGCGCTCGATGGTGAAAGGCGCATTGATCGGATGCGGATCGTCCCTGGCGATGGTGTGGGCAAAGACATGGCCCGATCCGGGCGTTGCCTTGAAGCCGCCCGTGCCCCAGCCGCAATTGACATAGAGACCGGGCACCGGCGTCTTGGCCAGGATCGGCGAGCGGTCGGGCGTCACGTCGACGATGCCGCCCCACGAACGCAGCATCTTCATGCGGGTGAACATCGGGAACATCTCGCAGATGGCGTCGAGCGTGTGCTGCAGGATGTGCAGGCCGCCGGTCTGCGAATAGGAAATATACTGGTCGGTGCCGGCGCCGATGACCAGCTCGCCCTTGTCGGACTGCGAGATATAGGCATGCACGGTGTTCGACATCACCACGCAGGGGAATACCGGCTTGACCGGCTCCGACACCAGCGCCTGCAGCGGATAGCTTTCCAGCGGCATGCGCACGCCGGCCATGTTCATGATGACGGACGAATGGCCGGCGGCAACGACGCCGACCTTCCTGGCGCCGATGAAACCGCGCGTCGTCTCGACACCCATGACCGCACCGTTCGGCGCCCGCTTGACGCCGGTGACCTCGCAATTCTGGATGATGTGGACGCCGCGCGCCGAAGCGCCGCGCGCATAGCCCCAGGCAACGGCATCGTGACGGGCGGTGCCGCCGCGACGCTGCAGCGTCGCGCCCATCACCGGATAGCGGGCATCGCGCGAAATGTTGAGCGGCGGGCAGAATTCCTTCGCCGCTTCCGGCGTCAGCCACTCATTGTCGATGCCGTTCAGCCGGTTGGCGTGGACATGGCGCTTCAGCACCTGGATGTCGTGGACATTATGCGCCAGCATCATGACGCCGCGTGGCGAATACATGACGTTGTAGTTGAGCTCCTGGCTGAGCCCGTCCCACAGCTTCAGCGCATGGTCGTAGATGCCGGCGCTCTCGTCATAGAGATAGTTGGAGCGGATGATGGTGGTGTTGCGGCCGGTATTGCCGCCGCCGAGCCAGCCCTTTTCCAGCACCGCGACATTGGTGATGCCGTGCACCGTGGCGAGGTAGTAGGCGGTGGCCAGGCCATGGCCGCCGGCGCCGACGATGATGACGTCGTACTCCTTCTTCGGCTCTGGCGAGGACCACTGTTCCTCCCAGCCCTTGTGGCCGCGCATGGCCTCACGGGCGATGGCGAATACCGAGTATTTCTTCAACGTTCCAGCCTCGCAGATAGCGGCCGGGCATCCAATCGAGCGCCGGCGCGCGAGGTGTATCACTAGCGAAACAGCGCTGCCAGCCTTGCGCTGTTTGCGACGGCGCTTGCCGTTTTGCGCCGCGACAAAAAAGACCGGTCCGAAGCGGCGGGCCGAACGACGATGCATCCGGGCACCTTCGCAGGTATCGGGTGGCTCGCGCCGCCTCGACCTGCGATCAACACCCCGATTGCCGGCCAAGCTGGCGCGAAAAAAGGATGCAAAAAAATGTTCGCACTCACCAACAAGGTCGCCATCGTCACCGGCGCCAGTTCCGGCATCGGCCGCGCCACGGCAAAACTCTTTGCCGAGGCAGGCGCCAAGGTGGTCGTCGCTGCCCGTCGCCAGGCAGAGCTGGACGCGCTCGTCGCTGAAATCGAGGAAGCCGACGGCACCGCGATCGCCCTTGCTGGCGATGTCCGAGACGAAGCCTATGCCAATGCCCTTGTGGATCTTGCGGTGGACAGGTTCGGCGGTCTCGACATCGCCTTCAACAACGCTGGCTCCGTCGGCCAGATGGGACCGGTTCCCGACATGTCGCTGAAGATGTGGCACGAGACCATCGACATCAATCTGACCGGCGCCTTTATCGGTGCAAAATACCAGGTGCCGGCGCTGCTGGAACGCGGCGGCGGCTCGCTGATCTTCACCTCCAGCTTCGTCGGTCGCACCGCCGGCATGCCGGGCATGGCCGCTTACGCTGCGGCCAAGGCCGGGCTGATCGGTTTGACGCAGGTTCTGGCGGCCGAATACGGAGCACAAGGGTTGCGCGTCAACGCGCTGCTGCCCGGCGGCACCGACACGCCGGGCGCGACGACGACCACACCCGAGGCCCGGGCTTTCGTCGAAGGCCTTCACGCCCTGAAACGAATGGCGCAGCCGGATGAGATCGCCCGCTCGGCGCTCTACCTGGCATCGGATGCGTCGAGCTTCACCACCGGAACTGCGCTGTTCGCAGACGGCGGTGTCTCGATCAACCGGACGTGAGGCATTTCCCGCGTGGGCGAGCGAGCCGCAATGTCGCAAAGGCGGTCTTGCTTTCCAGCGCGATTTGGCGATTTCTTCGGACACTGCTGTTCGAAGACGGGCCTAAAACATGCTGCTGATCAGGACCTACATCGCCGCGAGCGCAATCGAAGGCGTCGGCGTCTTTGCCGCCGAGCCGGTCCGGAAAGGGACGTCGATCTGGCAGCTCGATCCGGACTTCGACCGCCTGATCCCGATGGAAAAATATGAGGCGGCGCCGCCGCACCTCCAGGAATTGCTCGACAGATATGCCTATCCAAGTCCGGACCGGCCCGGATTCATGGTCTATGAAGTCGACAATGGCCGCTTTATGAACCACGCCGAACGGCCGAACACGGACTTTTCGCAGCATGGCGGGGCAACCGCGATCCGCGACATAGCGGCGGGCGAGGAAATAACCTGCGACTACGGTGAGTTCTTCGAGGATTTCGAGCGGCTTCATTTGGCCACGGCGTCATAGCGATCTGGTTGCGTCGTTGAAGAAAACCCGGAGCGATGATCGGCTCCGGGCCAAATTTCCAGCCCCCAGCTTTAGTTCCGGTGGGCGTGCGGCTCGTCGGTATGCCGGCCGTCATACTGCAGGTCCAACTCGCGAATTGCCTCCTGGCCTTTCTGCGGATCGACCAGGGTGAGAAGCGCGTCGATCTTGGCCTCCATCCGGTCGGTACCCTCCTTCGATTGCGGCGAGCCGACGAAGAGCAGGAACGCCAGGCCACCGACCTGCCAAAGCAGTTGCAGGAATTCCGATTGCCAGTTTTCGAGCGTGTCGCGGCTCATCTCGATCAGATAGCCGCCGAACTCGGGCGGTTGGCCAAGCGCTCGCTGCTCGTCAAGATAGGCGAACCAGCCGAAAACCCAGTGGCCGACAAGCGAGATGATGAAGAAGCCGAGGGTAATCCAGGCATAGCTGTAAGCCCGCCACACCGAAGATGGCTTCACTTTGCCCGACGGCCTGCTGTCCTCACCGCTTGGCATCGTCGCTGTCCGACGCCGTGCGAGCCAGGAACTGCTCCGTGGTCGCGGGCAGGTTGTTTTTCAGCCACTCGGCCATCGCCTCCTCTTCCCGCAGGTTTTGCTCGCAGACGCGGGCGACCTCTGTTTCGCCAAGAGATTCGGCGGCCGCGATGAGGATCCTGTAGGAGGCAATCTCCATATGCTCGAAAGTGTAGCTCGCGAGTGAGCCTTTCATCACCTCGTCCCCTGCGAAGACGCCGCTCAGGGACTGCGCCGCCGCCATCAGCTTGCCGCCGGCGTCCTTCAGCGTGGATGTATCCTCGTCCAAACTTTCCAGGCAAGTTCTGAGGCGTGCGGCCTGCCCCTTCGTCTCGTCGACGTGCTGGCTGATGCGCTTACTGAGCTCGGGATAGCTCTCCAGCCGGCTCAGCTGTCCATTCAGCATGGTTTCGGCCTGCTCCTCCATCGCATGCGCGTCCCTGAGCCACTGGATAAGCCATTCACGGGTGTCTGACATCGGTTTTCTCCTCTGCTTGCGTCGCCGCAACAACCACCGGGGAGCGAAGTTGGTTCCTTCATCGATAAAGCCAGGCGGGCCGTTTTTGTCGGATTGAGGCAGCAGAAATTTATCGGTGGCGGAGAAATGCCAACGATCGCTCATCCGCGCGACAGGGACCCCTATCGAGAAGGCCGACACACCGCCCGAGGTCGCGATTCTTGCTTTTTGACGGCAGTTATGCTAGGTATTTTGGCATGGTGCTGATTTGCGCCGACGACCCGCCGCCGAGGCGGGTTTTTCGTTTCGGCAGTGGACAGAGCGGCATGATTCTGCTATCAGCCGCCACAATTCGTGGTGTAAATCGCTGCGGAGGCTAGTGGCTATGGCCGCTTGCCTGTTGATATCAAACACGAAAGACAGGATTGCCCGTGCAGGTACTCGTCCGCGACAACAATGTTGACCAGGCGCTTCGCGCGCTCAAGAAAAAGATGCAGCGCGAAGGCATCTTCCGCGAAATGAAGATGCGCGGACATTACGAGAAGCCGTCCGAGAAGCGCGCCCGCGAAAAGGCGGAAGCCGTTCGTCGCGCCCGCAAGCTGGCCCGCAAGCGCGCCCAGCGCGAAGGCCTGCTGCCGATGACGCCGCGCCCGGTGGCGGCTGGTGGTGCTGCTGGCGCCGGCGCTCCGCGTCCGCCGCGGTTCTGACGCCAATTTTTCGTCCTTTTCGAAGGATATCCAAGGTGGCGCGATGCGTAATCGCCGCCACCTTTTTATTTTGAATTCCTCGATTCGGAGAGGCCGGTTCGCGAGGCCGGTTCGGAGGGGGAACAGACCTGACGGCGCGGCGGGCAGTGAGGACAGAGCAGACATGAACGCAATAAGCGTGGAGCGCAGAACCGCATTGCGCGGCTTTGCACTGACGGCAACCTTGCTTTCCGGGCTGGCGCTCGCCGGCTGCCAGACAGCCCCGACCGGCGAATTCACCAACATCGACAAGGCACAAGGGTCGGCCGAGAACATCTCCTCGCTGTCGGCCGTTATCCAGCGCAGTCCCCAGGATCCGGAAGGCTACAATGTGCGTGGCTCGGCCTATGGTCGCGGCGGCCAGTATCAGGCGGCGCTCAAGGACTTCAACACCGCCATCCAGCTCAATCCGAATTTCTACCAGGCCTATTCGAACCGTGCTCTCATCCAGCGCTTCCTCGGCGACCAGGCAGCCGCGCTTACCGACTACAACCGCTCGATCCAGATCAATCCCGACTATGACGCCGCCTATATCGGCCGCGGCAATCTCTACCGCAAAGCCGGCCGCACCCAGGAAGCGTTCAACGATTTCCAGAAGGCGATCCAGCTCGACACGACCGATGCGCGCGCCTACCACAATCGCGGCCTGATCTATCAGAGCCAGGGCCAGCACGCTTTCGCCATCGAGGATTTCTCGACCGCCATCTCGCTGGCGCCGGACGCCGCCGAACCCTACAATGGCCGCGGCCTCTCCTACCTCGCCATGAACGACGAGGATAATGCCTTCGCCGACATCAACATGGCGATCAAGCTCGACGGCAAGAATGCCGAGGCCTGGTCCAACCAGGCGCTGATCTACGAGCGGCGCGGCGACAAGGCCAAGGCGGCGAAATCCTACCGCGAGGCAGTGCGTCTTAATCCCACCTACCAGCCGGCCAAGGACGGCCTGGCGCGCACCAGCGCCGGCTGACCGACGGCGACGTTGGGCCTGATATGGCAGGCCTGCCGTTTGGCATGCCTTCGAAGCCTTCAATCACTGTGCGTTAACGCCCGCCTTGATCGCGCCAAGTTTTCGGCGGAACGCTCGGGATGCTCAGCCGTTGTTCAAGGCAATTCGCAAAAGGACCCCTCCCATGATCAAGAAACTCGCCTGTGCCGCCGCCCTCGCCACCACGGTGCTCGCTGCCCCTGCCAGCGCGGGCAAGCTGGAGCTCGGCGTGCTCGACTGCACCATCGATGGCGGCACCGGCTATATCGTCACATCCAACAAAGGCGTGGCCTGCACCTTTCGCCCCCATCATGGCGGCCCGCCCGAAGCCTATACCGGGGTCATTTCCAAACTCGGCGTCGACGTCGGCAAGACGCACCAGGGCGAATTGATATGGGCGGTTCTGGCGGCCACTCGCGACCGTGATTCCGGCGATCTTGCCGGCAGCTATTATGGCGTCAACGCCGAGGCCAGCCTGGTGACCGGCGGCGGCGCCAATCTGCTGGTCGGCGGCTTGAACAGCGCCTTCTCGCTGCAGCCTCTCAACGTACAGGCGCAGACCGGCGTCAACCTGGCAGTCGCCGTCACCTCGCTGGAGCTGATCCACTCTTTCAAATAAGCGGCATTGCGTAGCTCTGCGCGGCGGAACAGGACAGGACCTGTTCCGCCGCCATGATTTTTGGGAACCGCCACGTCAATGATGTTCACAGCGATCGCCATGATCGCCGCCGGCATCAATCTTCTAAAGCGCGTCGCGTTGAAACGGATTCAATCGACGCGCTTTAAGCCTTTGTTTTATGCATGTCGTTATCCCAAAACCGCTGCGCACTTTTGGGCGACATGCACTATCATGCTGACTTCCCGCCTTCAGCATCCTCGGTGCACCCGCAAAAAACCTCTTGAACTCAACTGCGGTTGAGGTTTTACAACCCGTCCCCGAAGCGCCGCGTGCCATCTGGAGACGAAGAGCGCTCCACCATTTTTTGAATCGGCGTATAAGAAAGTTCGGAGGGCGGGGTGACCGAAACCAGCACAAACAGGGTCGATTGGCGCGCGCTGTGGGCGAGCGGCGATCTGGCGCGCTTCTGCTTCATCAGCCTCGGCATCCTGCTGCACGCCACCAACGAAACCATGGTGGCAACGGTGATGCCGGCCATGGTCGGCGAACTCGCTGGCGTTCAGCTGGTCGGCTGGTCGCTGGCGATCTACGAGCTCGGCGCCATCGTCGCCGGCGCTGCCGCCGGGCGGCTGGTGAGCTACGTCGCGCTGCGTACCAACATGGTGGTGGCCGCCCTGCTTTATGCGGCCGGCGCACTGGTCTGCGCCATCGCGCCCTCCATGCCGCTGTTCCTGGCCGGGCGCCTGATCGAGGGGTTTGGCGGCGGCGCGCTGGTGTCGCTGGCCTTCGTCTCGGTCGAGCGGTTATTTCCACGCGCCATCTGGCCGCAGCTTTTCGGCATCATGTCGGCGATCTGGGGCGTCGCCGCCTTCAGCGGGCCGGTGCTGGGCGCGTTGATGACCGAGTTGCTCTCCTGGCGCTGGGCTTTCGGCGTCTTCACGCTCGGCGGCACGGCCATGGCGTTGGCGAGCTTCATCGTGCTCGACACGCCTGAGGCGACCAGGCCGCAGGCGATCACTGGGACGGCGCCGCCCTTCCCCTTTGCTGCGCTCGGCTGCCTTGCCGTCAGCGTCGTGCTGATCGCCACGGCCGGGGTCGACATTGCCCTGCTGCGTTCCTCCCTGCTGCTGACCCTCGGCCTGATCGGGCTCGCGCTGTTTGTCCGCATCGATGCGCTGAAGCCGCGCTCGCGGCTGTTCCCGTCGCGGCTGTTCTCTTGGCGCTCGCCGGTCGGCGCAGGCATGACCATGGTCGCCGCCTTCTCCGTGGCGACCTGTTCCTTCGCCGTCTACGGACCGCTGCTTCTGACCAGCCTGCACGGCATTCCGATCCTGACCACCGGCTACATCATCGCCGCCGAATCGATCGCCTGGTCGATCCTGTCGATCCTCGTCGCCAATGCGCCGCCGGAGCGCGAGAGGCTGATCATCACCGGCGGCGCGCTGATGATCGCGATGGGCATCGCCGGTTTCGCCTATGCCGTGCCGGCGGGTTCGATTCCGCTGATCCTGTTCTGCGCCTTACTGCAAGGCGGCGGCTTCGGCATTGCCTGGCCCTTCGTCACCCGCGTGATCGTGGCATCGGCCAGGGATGGTGAGCAGACGATCGCCTCTGCCGCCGTGCCGACCATGCAGCGCATCGGCTATGCGGTCGGTGCAGCACTGACCGGCATCGTCGCCAACGCCAGCGGTTTTTCCGAAGGCCTGAACCGAGAGGCGGCAGCGAATGTCGCCACCTGGTTGTTCCTCGCCTTCGTGCCACTCGGCCTTCTGGGATGCCTTGCAGCCCTGAGGATCTCGGGGCCGGCAGCCCGGCCACAGGAAGCGACGGGCTAGAC
>NZ_RZTI01000154.1:0-12818 GCF_003997275.1 Mesorhizobium sp. M6A.T.Ce.TU.002.03.1.1 | reverse complement strand
GCCGTCCATCACATCGAGATGGATCCAGTCGGCCCCGGCCGCCGCCGCCGCCGCGACCTCGTCGCCGAGCTTCGAAAAATCCGACGCCAGCACCGATGGCGCGATCAGGGTTTTTTTGCTCATGATCCGGCCTTTCCAGGCGCCCGTGGTTGCGGGCACGTCGTCTGGATCGACTGCTAGACCATGATCCGGAAAAGGGGAAGCCGGTTTGTCCTTGGCGCGATGGCTTCAGATGTCGGCGCCAAGACCCCGCCGGATTGCACCGGCGGGGTTTTGGTGGGTGCGAATGGTTAGTTCAAAATGCTGTTGCGCGCGGGATCCTGCTGCCGGGGAATCCGTTGTTGCCTCGGCACAAACTGCTGCAGGATGTTCGGGTTCAAGAGGTTCGGATTGATCTCCAAGCCCGGCCTTCTGCGGATCGGGGTGCAGTCCGGATACTGTCCGGTTGTCCCAACCGGGCAGCGCCGCTTGATGATCGGCTGACACTGGCCGTCGATCAGCCGTGAACCGGGCGCACACTCCACCTGCGGCCGGCGGCATGCGCCTCTGATCACCTCGGTCCCGCGCGGGCAGACACAGGCGCCGCGTTTGTTGTGGACCTGGCCGCGGATGGTGCACTGTTCCACGGTCGGCTTTTTGACGATCGGCACGCAGGCTCTGCCCTTCAGTTCCGTCCGTCTCGGGCAGACGCAGTCGCCGTTCTTGGTGCGGATCTGGCCGGGCAGCAGCTTGCATTGCTCCACTACCGGCGGCTTTTTCCGGATCGGCCGGCAGGCGTCGCCCCTTAGCTCCGTCCCTCTCGGGCAGATGCAATCGCCGTCCTGGGTACGGATCTGGCCAGGCAGCAGCTTGCACAGGCGTGCCGGCGGGTCGTCGGTCGACACGCACCTGCGGTTCTCCAGCTCGGTTCCGCGCGGGCAGATACAACGCCCGTCGGAGGTCCGGATCTGGCCCTTGAGCAGCACGCAGCGCTGCGGGTCCTTCGGCTTCGGTATGATGACCGTGCCGCCACCGGACGAGCACTGGCCGTTACGGAAAGTGGTGCCTTCCGGGCAGACACACCGGCCGGCGTCGTTCGTGACGAGGCCTGCCGAGCACTTCTTCTGCACCTCACGCTTGATGGTGAAGGGATGGCAGGCATAGGCCTTGCCACGATCGCCCTGCACGTTGGTCGGGTCGCGGGAGAGCACGTCGCCCGCGCCTCGCACCTGCGTGTCGGGGGACAGCACGCCAACGCAGTTCTGGCCGCTGACGGTGCCCTGCAGATTGGCCAGGCGGCCGTCGTCGGGAATGATCACGGTCACTTGGTGAACGTGGCTTTCCCCGGCGCCGAGCGTCAAATTGGCGATGCAGGATGCGGGCAAGGTCGCCGGTTCCGGCGCGCAGCCGAAGGGCGGGTCGATCGAGGTGATCGCAACGCCTTCCAGCCGGCCGAGGCCTTCAACGCCGATCGCATCCCCGATGCGAACCGGACCGGAGAAGGTGCCTTCCCCATCATTCGTGATGGTGATCTCGAACGAGCAGGGCTGGCCGACCCGGCACTCGGCATCGCCGGTCTTTTCGACCCGGATGGTGGCAGGGCCGCCACCCTTGGCGCAGGCCCTGCCGATCGGATAGACGATCTCGTCTCCGGGCGCTGGGCCGTAAGAGCCGCGCGCACAGTTCTCGAATTCGCCGTTCGCAGCAACCGTCACGTCGAAGTGGCGGCTGGTTCCAGGCGTCATCACGGCGCCAGGAATCTGGCACGACAGCGTATTGGCCGGAACCGGTCCGCACGCCCATTCGGCGCCATCAGGGATGACGGTCTGGATCTGGATGGGCGCGCCGCCGGCCACCAGCGTGGCGGCATCGTTGACCCGCACCGGACCGGTGGGGGCCGTGGTGCCGGTGCTGATGACGGTGATGCGGCAGGTGACGGCCGCAGCACCGGCCAGTGCTCCGCCGCACACCTTGGTGATGCGCATGGCCGGCTTTCCGCCATCACGGATGCGTTGCTTGGCGCAGGCCTTGTTGTTGGTGAGGTCGTTCTCACCGGGGATGGCCTTCACTTCGGCGCAGTTCTCGACGGTGTCCGGCCGGTAGCCGGCCGGCATCACCGCTTCGACGAAGATCGGCGTCGAGGCGCCCGGCGAGAGCACGATGCCGGCATTGTCGCAACGGAACTGGCCGGGGCCGTTCGGCCCGCATGTCCAGGGCGGAGTCGGGCCGAAGGTCGAGGATACCGGCGCGCCGCCCGGATAGGTGTCCGTGACCGTCAGCGGCCCGTCATAGGGGACGCTGCCGTTGTTGATGATGTCGATCACGAAGGTGCAGACACCATCGGCCGTGCAGACCGGGGTGCGCGCACGCTTCTTCAGGATCAGATCGACCTTCTTTTCCACCGGCGGCCGGCAGTCGCGGTCACGGTCGCCACGCCGGCAGATCGGGATCGAGGCGCAGCCGCGGTCGTTTTGCTGGCTGCCGAACAGCGGCTTGCCGCTGGCGCCATAATTATAGGCGGCGCAGTTGCGCAAGCTCCGACCTTGCCAGCCTGCGGCCGGCTTGAAGCCGAGCTTGAGGTCGACAGAGGCACCCGGGTTGAGCGTGGTCACCGGATGGGTGCACGTCATCGGGGTGGCCGCCGGCGCACAGACCCAGGGCGCATTCGGTCCTGAATCGAGGGTGGAGCCGGCCGGCAAGGTCACGTCGTCGAGAACGATCTTGCCGTGATACGGCCCGTCGCCGACATTGGTGACCTTGATGGTGAAGTCGCAGCCGCCGCCCATCGTGCAACGCGGAACGTTGGCGCGTTTTTCGACTTTCAGATCCGGTTCCCTGTCCTTGGGCGGACACCTCTGGTCACGCGGAATGACAATTTCGATCGTCTGCGTGCAGCACAAGCCCCAGCCCTCCTCCGGGCCGGCATAGGTTTCGATGCCGGTGACGACGAGGTGGATGACGTCTCCGGGTGACGCACCGACGATCTTCCAGTTGAGCACACCGCCGCCCGCCGGCACCAATTGCGTGTCGGGGATGATGGTGATGCCGGGTGTCGTCGTCGAGAGATGCACCCACTTGCCGCCCATCTCGGGGCCGACCGGCATATGGTAGATGAAGGCGCCGCCGCCGGGCACGCAATCGAGCGTGCCGCGCTCCACCTTGAAGCATTCCTTGCCGGGAGGTGGAGGCGGCGGGTTGCATTTGGTCAGGTCGATCTTGATCGAGGTCTTTTCGCCGGTAAGGATGTTGCCGTCGTCCGGCTTGCCTGGGTCTTGTGACGGGATGATGGTCCCGGTGCCGGGCCCGACGGTTATCTTGATCATGCCCTGATTGTCGACGATCGCCGGCGAGGCAAACGCCGCATGGTCGATCTTGGCGGTGATCTGGAAGGTGATGACGCGTTCGTTTGGAGCGCCGACGCCGTCGAGATCGGCGGCGGATATCCGGAAGTCGGAAACATCAGCCGTGTCGTTGGGATTTGCCGACGTGCTGATCGAGGCTCCGGGCAGCGGTCCGCCGGACGCATCCGTGCCGTCGCCGGACAGATGCACGCCGACGATCCGCAGGCCATGCGGAAGCTGGTCCTTGAAGTCGATCCTGGCCTTTTCCAGCGCGGTCGCGAGGCCTGGGCTGGCAAAGGCTTGCGGGTTGCCGCGCAGGCCGAAGCTCAGGGAATATACGACATAGTCGCAGCCTCGTTGTCTGCCTTTCTTGGTGAAGAAAGGCACGACCCGGCCGGGCCGCGGATTGACGATGCGCGGCTCATCGAGGTCGAGCCCGAAATCCGGACTGGCGGTTTCGAGCGGACCGGAATCGGCAGGCTTGTCGATGTCGGCCTGGCTGGTCTGGACCGGAACAAGATCTTCCGCGAAGCCTTGCCCCGGGCTCAGCATGGCGACCGCGATACCGGCCGCCATCAGCCAGCGCGCGCCGCGCCTGGAGAGTGACAGCGGTTTCATAGTCGTCGCGAGTGGGGAAAGTGCTGAAATGCTCATCTTCCCCTCCTCAACGTTCGCAGCTGACGGCTGGGGTTCTGAGCGGCACCGTCATCTTGCAGCAAGGGAAATAGCCGCCCTTGTCGCGATCGAACTGCTTGTAGAAGCAGAGCCCGACATCGACCGTGTCGCCAGGATAATGGCCGGTGATACCTATCGTGTAGGGCGCGCCGGGAGCATGGGAGAGGAGTGAGGTCACCCCGACGCCTGATGTCCTGGACAGAGCCTTGATCGAATCGCCGCCAAAGCCGGCATGGTCACGGAGATAGAGTTCGGCCTCGAGGCCGGAGGGCGTGCAGAAATACCTGACATCCTCGACATCGAGGCAAGGAGGCACGCCGCCGGGGGGCGGGAAGTCGGGCGGATAGAAAGGTGGCAGGTAACCGCCGCCCGGTACCTGCTCGTAATAGCCGGCACGACCCTCGCAGGGGTGCCAGACCTCGACATCGCCGACATGGCCTTCAACCTCGGGGTCTTCGAAATAGCCGTCGAAGTCGACGAACCACGAGCCGAAGGGCGGCACGTTGGCCGGCTTGACCAGTGCTGTCGGCGTGATCTGCACGCCGTGCACGGCGAGCGGCCCGCCGCCGGCAAGCTGTTCGGCAAGTGCGGGATTGTCGCGCAATTTGTCGCCGGTCTTGACCAGCGTCTCGGTGCAGACGCCGGCATCGAGATTGCCGTCGGAGTCGTAGCCATATTGCAGGTCGAGGCCGCCGGCCGACTGCCGGTTGTCCTCCGGGAAACCGACCGCATATTCCTGCGGCATTTCCACCCAGACTGATTCCGTCGCCGGATCGTCCGGGTTATCGCGCCAGTAGCGGATGACCTCGCCCTTGCCGGAATCGGCGAACTGGCTGTAGTCGTAGCGGTTTTCTATCGGGCCGCGCTGGGCCAGGTACATGAAGCCGCTGATGTCGAAAGCGATGTCGGTTACGGCTTGGTCCTTGTCGGCCTTGACCGTCAGTTCCCAGCGCGTGTCACCGGCAAAACTGCCGTCGCGGGCAACGCCCACCGACCAGATCTCGGCCTTTTCACCGACCGAATAATAGAGCCGGCCGCCATGATAGGCGACGGACCAGACGCGGCGCTCGTCCTGCGTATAACCCCAGCTGTCGGGGTCTTCGCTGTCGAAGGCAGCGTCCTCGATGTCCATGACCGAGCCATCGTCGGCAAGCGGGGCCAGCCCGTGCGCCGGGCGCCCGGCAACGCCGTGGTCGAACGTGTCGACCGACGTGCCGTTGGCGTCGACACGGTGTATGAGACCGGTGTCGAGGTCACTGGCGAAGATCTGGCGGTGGATATTGTCGAAGGTGATGTCGCCAACGCCGGGACCGCTGTTGGTGTCGATGTCGGCAAATTTGCTCACCTGGCCGGTGATGCCGTCGATCTTCCAGATCGTGCCCGGTCCGCCGCCGTTCTCGGTGCCGAACTGGCCGTCCATAAAGATGGCGCCGGCAGCACCGCGACGCTGCCGCTCAGGGCGCCCGTCCGCATCTTCGTCTGATGTGACGATGCGGATGCCGTGCAGCGAGCTGGCGCCGGCATAGAGGTTCGGAATGCCTGATGGAACACCGTCGCGGACGCCGTCGTCATAGGTGATGCCGAACACCTGGCCGATCTGCTCGGCTGTCACTTCGAAGGGCGGCGGCGTGAAGACGAGCTGGCCGGAGGCCGGCCCGCCTAGCCTTGAAACGTCGAAAACGCGCAAGGTTGCGCGCGTCGTGTCGATGAAGGTTTCGTCGACGGGATCGACGCCGGGCGGCAAGCCTGCTTCGAAATTGGGCCCCTCTTCGAAATTGGGAATGACAGTGCCGGAAAACCCGGTCACCGCTATCGAGCCCGGATAGATGATCTGCGTTTCCTGCGCCTGGGCGGCACAGCCAAGCCACAGGGTGGTGGCGAGCGCCAGGAATCTACTGGTTGCCGGGAATCCACTGGTTGCTTGGATCGCACGGCGCAAACGGCCAGCACGAGAGCGCACGAACGCGCCGTGGTCGCAAGACATGGAATTCCCCCCGCGGGCGGGAGAAACATCCGGTCTTGCCGCGCAAATCAGGGCAAGGCGCGACGTTCCGGCACGTTTTTCCCTGATCGAATTGTCTGCTTTCCTCGCAGTCACGATACGCCGGCTCTTACGCAGGGTCAACGGAATCAGCGGAAAGCCCAGCGGATCGCCCCCATCCCGAAAGCGGTGGTCGCGCTGAGTTCCCCGAGACCGCGGAGCCTTTGGATTTCCAGTCATGGCACTTTCCTTTCCGGGGCCGCACCATGCAGCACCTAGGTGTCAGTCGCGAACAGACGCGGAAAGGTTCATGGGAAGCGCTGGACGGCCTGGGCTCACCGTGCCATGGCCGGAGAACACCCGGCTCGGCCCGAGCAAAGGATGTTGGACGGCCTTGCGCAGAATGCTTGCGCGCCGCGCAGCCTGTTCTTATATACGCGCCAAGCCGTTCGACGCCGGAATGCCGGTTGCCGAAGCGGAATTTCTTGTGAACAGGGGCTTTCGTCGGAACGCCTGTACGGGTCCTGAGAGCCTGCTTAGCGGAGAGACTAGAAAAATGGCAAAAGTAATCGGTATCGATCTGGGGACCACCAACTCCTGCATCGCCATCATGGATGGCAAGGAGTCGAAGGTCATCGAGAATGCGGAAGGCGCGCGCACGACCCCTTCCATCGTCGCCATCAACAGCGATGGCGAGCGCCTCGTCGGCCAACCGGCCAAGCGCCAGGCGGTCACCAATCCTGAAAACACCATCTTCGCGGTCAAACGCCTGATCGGCCGCCGGTATGACGACCCGGTGACTGACAAGGACAAGAAGCTCGTCCCCTACAAGATCGTCAAGGGTGACAATGGCGACGCCTGGGTCGAGGCCGGCGGCAAGAAGCAGTCGCCCAGCCAGATCTCGGCAATGATCCTGCAGAAGATGAAGGAAACGGCGGAAGCCTATCTCGGCGAGAAGGTCGAGAAGGCGGTCATCACCGTTCCGGCCTATTTCAACGACGCCCAGCGCCAGGCCACCAAGGACGCCGGCAAGATCGCCGGCCTTGAAGTGCTGCGCATCATCAACGAGCCGACCGCGGCCGCACTTGCCTACGGCCTCGACAAGAAGGAAGGCAAGACCATTGCCGTCTATGACCTTGGCGGCGGCACGTTCGACATTTCGGTGCTCGAAATCGGCGACGGCGTCGTCGAGGTGAAGTCGACCAATGGCGACACCTTCCTCGGCGGCGAAGATTTCGACATGCGTCTGGTCGAGTATCTGGCTGCCGAGTTCAAGAAGGAACAGGGCATCGACCTGCGCAACGACAAGCTCGCCCTTCAGCGCCTCAAGGAAGCGGCCGAAAAGGCCAAGATCGAGCTGTCGTCCACCACACAGACCGAGATCAACCTGCCCTTCATCACCGCCGATGCCAGCGGCCCCAAGCACCTGACGCTGAAGCTGACGCGGGCGAAGTTCGAGAGCCTGGTCGAGGATCTCGTCCAGCGCACGATCGAGCCCTGCAAGGCGGCGCTCAAGGATGCCAGCCTGAAAGCTGGCGAAATCGACGAGGTCGTCCTGGTTGGCGGCATGACCCGCATGCCCAAGATCCAGGAGATCGTGAAGCAGTTCTTCGGCAAGGAGCCGCACAAGGGCGTCAATCCGGATGAGGTCGTCGCATTGGGCGCCGCCATCCAGGCTGGCGTGCTGCAGGGGGACGTCAAGGACGTGCTGTTGCTCGACGTGACGCCGCTGTCGCTCGGCATCGAGACGCTGGGTGGCGTGTTCACACGGCTGATCGAGCGCAACACGACGATCCCGACCAAGAAGAGCCAGGTGTTCTCGACGGCCGAGGATTCACAGTCGGCCGTGACCATCCGCGTCTTCCAGGGCGAGCGTGAAATGGCCGCCGACAACAAGGCGCTCGGCCAGTTCGACCTGGTCGGCATTCCGCCGGCGCCGCGCGGCGTGCCGCAGATCGAGGTCACTTTCGACATCGACGCCAACGGCATCGTCAACGTCTCGGCCAAAGACAAGGGCACCGGCAAGGAGCACCAGATCCGCATCCAGGCGTCTGGCGGCCTTTCGGACGCCGACATCGAGAAGATGGTGAAGGACGCCGAAGCCAATGCCGAGGCCGACAAGAAGCGGCGCGCGCTGGTCGAGGCCCGCAACCAGGCCGAGGCGCTGGTGCATTCCTCGGAGAAGTCGCTGAAAGAATATGGCGAGAAGGTTTCCGAGGCCGACCGCACGGCGATCGCCGATGCGATCGCGGCGCTGAAGACCGCCGCCGAAGGCGACGACGCGGCCGAGATCGAAGCCAAGACCCAGGCGCTCGCCGAAACCTCGATGAAGCTCGGCCAGGCCATGTACGAGGCTTCGCAGAAGGAAGCCGCGGAAGCCGACGCCAAGGCGGACGCCGCCAAGGACAGCGACGTGGTCGATGCCGATTTCGAGGAAATCGACGAGGACGACGACAAGAAGAAGTCGGCCTGAGCCGCCTGACGGCAGATAAAGCGGAAAGCCCGGCGCAAAGCCGGGCTTTTTTGCAACTCTGACCGAAAAAATACGGGCTTGATCGAAAAAATGCGGGCAAGCCCGCGTCGACACTGGCATCCCGGCCCCATCGCACCTAAATCGGAACAGCGTGCCGGCAAACGACGCAACAAGGCTTCAAGACGTTGAATATCCGGACTGCAGGAAAAGATGAAAGCTGATTTCTACGAAACGCTGGGCGTGCAAAAGGGGGCAGACGAGAAGGAGCTCAAGAGCGCTTTCCGCAAGCTCGCCATGCAGTTCCATCCCGATCGCAATCCCGGCGACCATTCCTGCGAGCACAAGTTCAAGGAAATCAACGAGGCCTACGAGACGCTGAAGGACCCGCAGAAGCGCGCGGCCTACGATCGTTTCGGCCACGCCGCCTTCGAGCAGGGCGGCATGAATGACGGCGCGCAAGGCTTCGGCGCCGGCGGCTTCGCCGACATCTTCGAGGATATTTTCGGCGACATGATGGGCGGGCGCCAGCGCCGCTCCTCAGGCGGCCGCGAGCGCGGCGCCGACCTGCGCTACAATATGGAAATCACGCTGGAGGAGGCATTCGCCGGCAAGACAGCGCAGATTCACGTGCCAGCGTCGATCTCCTGCACGGAATGCTCCGGCACCGGCGCCAAGCCCGGCACCCAGCCCGTCACCTGCTCGATGTGCAACGGCCACGGCAAGGTGCGCGCCACGCAAGGCTTCTTCTCGATCGAGCGCACCTGCCCGCAATGCCAAGGGCGTGGCCAGACCATCAAGGAGCCGTGCCCGAAATGTGCTGGTCAGGGTCGCGTCACCGAGGAGCGGTCGCTGTCGGTCAACATCCCGGCCGGCATCGAGGACGGCACCCGCATCCGCCTCGCCAATGAGGGCGAGGCCGGCCTGCGCGGCGGCCCGTCGGGCGATCTCTACATTTTCCTTGCGGTCAAGCCGCACGAATTCTTCCAGCGCGACGGCGCCGATCTCTATTGCAAGGTGCCGATCTCGATGACGACGGCCGCCCTTGGCGGCTCCTTTGAGGTGGCGACGCTGGACGGCACCCAGACGAAAGTGAAGGTGCCGGAAGGCACCCAGAACGGCCGTCAGTTCCGCCTCAAGGGCAAGGGCATGCCGGTGCTACGCCAGCACAATGTCGGCGATCTCTATATTCAGACCGCGGTTGAGACGCCGCAGAACCTTTCCCGCCGCCAGCGCGAGTTGCTGGAGGAATTCGAGCAGCTTTCCTCGAAGGACAATTCGCCCCAGTCGAGCGGCTTTTTTGCCCGCATGAAGGACTTTTTCGAAACCTTCAGCGAGCGCTGATGCCTATTCTCGTCAATCGGGTGTAGAGTGCAATTAAGGCGAAGCTTCCCTAGCGTCATCAACATCTTATACCGGCATCCGCCTTGCCTAGAACCCCGTAGCTGCTAAGTAGCCTCTCGGGGGAGCGTTCAGGAGAACTTGCATGGCACATGGTCCCGGACTGCGAAAAGCGCTGGCGGAAAAGTTCGACGACGAACTGAAGTTCTTCAAGGGCTGGATCGACAAGCCGAAGGCAGTCGGTTCGATCGTGCCGACCAGTTCCATCACGGCCCGCAAGATGGCATCCGTCGTCAACCCGAAGTCGGGCCTGCCGGTGCTCGAAGTCGGACCCGGCACCGGCGTCATCACCAGAGCCATCCTCGCCCAGGGCGTAAAGCCTGAAAATCTCTATGCGGTCGAATATTCCCCCGATTTCGTGCGCCATCTGCGCCGGCTCTATCCCGGCGTCAACGTTATCGAGGGCGACGCCTTCAATCTCGATGCGACGCTTGGCGACAAGAGCGGCCTGACCTTCGATTCGGTCGTCTCCGGCGTCCCACTGCTCAATTTCCCGGTCGCCCAGCGCATCGCCTATGTCGAAAGCCTTCTCGACCGCATCCCGACAGGCCGTCCGATCGTGCAGCTGACCTACGGCCCAATGTCGCCGATCCCGCCTGGCCGCGGCGACTACACGGTTGAGCATTTCCATTTCGTCATCCGCAACATCCCGCCAACGCAGCTGTGGATCTACCGGCGCGCGGCACACTAGGGTCGAAACTTAGCCAGCCGCCGCAAATGGCCTAAAATGGGTGGAAGCGGACATCTCTACCTCGCCTGGTGCCAGACTTTCCACGCGGAGATTACGAGGATCGCGGCTAGCGCTGGCAATAGCAGGGCGCTAGGAACGATGCCGAGCAGAAAACCGCCGATCAAGGTCCCCATGATTGATCCAGCTGCCATTACAAGCAAGAGCGACCGATTTCGTCCGATGGTGGCGAAGCTCTGATCGCGGCTGTAGCGTGAGAAGCCGACCAGCACCGTCGGAAGGCTCACGGCGAGCGACAGGCTTCCAGCAAGCTTGATGTCCGCACCGAAGAGCAGAACCAGCGTGGGTATCAGGAGTTCGCCGCCGGCAACGCCGAGAAACGACGCGACGACGCCTATTGCGAACCCTGCGACAGCACCCACCGCCATTTGGGCCGTACCCGTCAACAGTGCTCGCCCCACACTGGCATCATGTCCGAACACAAGCACAGCCGCGATGACGATGAGCAGCGCTGCGATCACCCTGTAGAGCGTTTCCGATTTCAGGCGCGTTGCCCATCCCGCTCCGAACCATGCGCCGAGAAGGCTTCCGGCAAGCAAATTCACGATGATCGGCCAATGCGCCGCAATCTGGCCAAAAGGCACCGTGCCCATGCGAAAGGGTAGCGCCGTGGCGACGACCACCAAGCTCATGGCCTTGTTGAGGATGACGGCTTCCAGCGCGGTGAAGCGGAAGACCCCGATCAGCAGCGGCAAACGAAATTCAGCACCGCCGAGGCCGATCAGGCCGCCGAGAGCGCCAATGATTGCGCCACCGCCGAATGCAAGCGGAAGTTTTTGCGGAGGATTTGTCGAGGTCAATCCTTGAGTCATAGCGCTATATCTACACGGAAACGACGCCTGGAACAGGCGATCCTTGGCCCGTCATTAAGCGTCCGCTCCGCGTCGAACTCGGTCGCTCAGAGTGAGCGAGGTTTGATCCCTTGAGCGAGGTGCGTCCTCTTGGACGCACAACACCTTGAATCCAAGCATCGTGCTTTCCAGAAATCGATTTTCGATTTTTGGGCCGATGCGTTGATCTGAGCGATCCTTGGCTGTACCTGTCCGGGGACAAAGGTGGCCAATGGCAGTGATCCCGAAAATTCTCGTCTTCGCGGGCTCGATTCGCGCTGGCGCCTGCAGCGGCAGGACCGCCGACGTGGCGCAGAAGGAACTCGCGATGCAGGGCGCCGAGGTGACCCGGATCTCGCTTGCCGACTATCCGCTGCCGATCCTGGACGAGGATCTGGAAAAGGAGAAAGGCGTTCCCGAAAACGTCTTCAAGCTTGCCAGGCAGATCGCTGCCCATGACGGGCTGCTGATCGCGACGCCCGAATATAACGGCTCCATCCCGCCGCTGCTCAAGAACACTATCGACTGGGTGAGCCGGGTGCGCACGGATGGCGGGCGGTCGTTCAGGCCGTTCACCGGCAAGCCCGCCGGCCTTTGTTCGTCTTCCAAAGGACACTTCGCCGGGGTACGCTGCATCAACCATCTGCGCGCCGTGCTGGTGCGCTGCCAGATGGAGGTGGTAACGCCGGAGTGTTCCGTGCCGGAGGGCGGCAACGCCTTCGACGACGACGGAAATTTCAGGGACGAGAGACTGAACAGATCGATGGAGCACCTATGCCGCACGCTGATCGAAACCTCGCGCCTGCTGTCCACGCGGATCGAGGCTTGATCCAGGAGCGCGCCAGCACCATGCAAGACAGGCTGATCGTCGGCCTCGACGTGCCGACGCTGAAGGAAGCCGAGAAGGCGGTGCGCGAGCTCGACGGGGTCGTCTCCTTTTACAAGATTGGCTATCAGCTCGCTTTCGCCGGCGGGCTCGACTTCGCCCGCGAGCTCGCCAGCGGCGGCACCAGAATCTTCCTCGACATGAAGCTGCTCGACATCGACAACACAGTGGCCAAGGGTGTCGAGGCCATTGCCAGGATGGGCATGACCATGCTGACGCTGCACGCCTATCCGAAGACGATGAAGGCAGCGGTCGAGGCCGCCAGGGGCAGCGATCTCTGCCTGCTTGGCGTCACCGTGTTGACCTCGATGGACGAGCAGGACGTGATCGACGCCGGCTATGAATATGACCCGCATACGCTGGTGCTGAGGCGCTCCGAGCAGGCGCTGCATGCCGGCATGGGCGGCATCGTCTGCTCGGCCGAGGAAGCGGAAGCGGTGCGCCGGATCGTCGGGCCCAACCTGGCCGTCGTCACGCCGGGAATACGGCCCAAGGGCAGCGACCATG
>NZ_RZTI01000153.1:0-13092 GCF_003997275.1 Mesorhizobium sp. M6A.T.Ce.TU.002.03.1.1 | reverse complement strand
TCATATCTTTTTGTCGGCTCGTAGGGGCTGGTCCTGTGCAGCAATGCGTCGATGGTTTACTTCGCTTTGGATTCGCTCCGTGTGGCAGTCGACACGACGCTGGCCTGTTCGCTGCTGCTTCAGGCCGGCTACTTCGGCAGCGTGCTCTCTTTCGCGGACGTCGATGATGTTCGCTCCGCAGAGGGCCGGCGAATCCAATCTCTTCCTAAGCCCGTTGGCCGTAATCGAAAGACACGAGGCCGGCGAGTTCGTGCTCAGCTGCCACTGTGCTAGCAAGGGAACGGAATCCAATCCCGGAGCAGATGGCCAGAGTTGAGCGAAGACTGCGGTCGGAGCTCCTGCGCTTCCGGGTCTCCAAGGGGACGACTTTGCGAACCGAAGGGACTTTGAAGCGTTGACGTGGCCGGCGTGCGGTAGGTTGGGCCAGCGACAGGGATCCCAGCCGGCCGGGAAGCACCGCCCTCTCAATGTGCGTTGACTTCGCTTCCTTTGGCGAAATGTGGGTAACGGCGAGGGCCGCACTCTTCCCGGGCGTCGACATTCCCGCCCTTTTGGTGCGTGCGCCGTTAGGCGCGACAATTCGGTGCCCGCGTGTAACTGCGCGCATTCGCCGAAGCTTAGACGTGGTGCATTCCCGCTCGCCCGTTTGGCGGACAGTTCCGGCCGTGCTGGTTTTGCCGGCCTAACGCCCGCCGCTCGTCACTGCCACACCCCTCTCCGGCAACGGCTCGGCGCATCGCGCAAGCCGGTTTAGCGATCAGGCCAAGCCCTTCGCGAGTTCCAACGCCTGCCGTTCGAAGAGGCGGCGGTAAATGCCACCATCGAGATTGATCAGCGCGGCATGATCGCCGTCCTCCATGATGCGGCCACGGTCGAAGACGAGCAGCCGATCGAGCGAGCGGACCGTCGACAGCCGGTGTGCGATGACGAGTGTGGTTCGGCCCACCATCAACCGATCCACCGCTTGTTGAATGAGCACCTCGGATTCCGAATCGAGGCTCGATGTGGCCTCGTCCAGAATAAGGATCGGCGCGTTCGCGAGGAAGGCGCGCGCGATCGCCACGCGCTGGCGCTCGCCGCCGGAGAGCTTCAAACCCCTTTCGCCGACCAATGTCCCATAGCCCTTCGGCAGGGGCGCAATGAATTCGTGGGCACTTGCCAGCCGTGCCGCTTGCTCGATCTCGGCCTGGCTCGCGCCAGGCCGGCCATAGGCGATGTTCTCGGCAAGCGACCTGTGAAACAGGATCGGCTCCTGCTGCACGATCGCGATCTGCGAACGAAGGGACTCTTGGGTCACCTCGGAGATGTCCTGACCGTCTATCAGGATCCGGCCGCCGCTCAGGTCGTAGAGTCTCTGGATCAGCTTCACGAATGTTGTCTTGCCGGAACCGGAGGGTCCAACCAACCCAACCCTTTCGCCAGCTTCAATCGACAGCGAACATTTGCTATAGAGCGGCAGGGGATGGTTGGCGTAGCGGAAGTGGACGTTCTCGAAATCGATACGGCCCTTCGTGATCCGGATCGGCTTGGCCTCTGGACGATCGGCAACATCCACGTGCTGATTGTGGATGGCCACCAGTTCTTCCATCTCATTAACCGAGTGCTGCACGTTGCGGACATGCATGCCGGCATCACGCAGATAGCCCTGCAGGACGATGAAGCACGTGAGAACATATGCTATCTCGCCCGGCGTTGCCTGTCCATGCGACCACAGAAGCAGGGCATATCCGACCACCGCCACCCTGAGCGCAACCAAAGTTACGCCTTGGGTTGAGCCGATGATCGTTCCGCGCACCCAACTCCGGCGCGCGCGGTGCCGCCATTTCGTCATGATATTTGCAAGCCGCTCGTCTTCGCGAACCTCTGCGCCGAAGCCCTTGACCACAGCGTTGCAACTGACCGCGTCCGCAAGCGCGCCGCTGAGCCTTGTGTCCCATCGGTTGGCAAGGCTCGCCGCTGGCGCGACATAGCCGAGCGACAGCGAAATCGAAAACGCAAGGTAGACGAGAGAGCCGCAAGCAAAGATCACGCCCATGACCGGCCAGTGCCAGCCGAGCAGCACCGTCGAGCCGATCAAGATGACAAACGACGGGAGCAGCGTGACGAGTATCGTGCTGTTGAGGAGGTCGAGCGCCCACATGCCGCGCGTTATCTTGCGCACTGTCGAGCCGGCGAAGCTGTTTGCATGCCAGTCTGTCGAAAAGCGCTGCACATGATGGAACGCTTCGGTCGCGACGTCGGAAATCATTTTCAACACCAGGTCGCTCAGGCCAATGAAGGCGACGTGGCGCATGGCAATGCCACCGAGTGCCAATGCAATCGGTACAGAGAATGCTGCAACAGCTGAATCCGAAGCTGGTGCTGCCGCATTAGCAGCACGAGAAACAGCGTCGATGAGTCGGCCAGAATAGAGCGGCATCAACACGTCAGCCAGCGTGGAGGCGAGCATCGCGGTCATTATGATCGCGAGCCGGGCCGGCTGCCTGTTCCAGAGGCGAACAGTGAAGGCGAAAACGTCGCGACAAGTGGCGCCGCGCCCATGGACGGGGAAACGTTTCATAGTTTCCAAGCGGGCGCATCAACACGCTCCGTCCCAAAGACGTTAAAAGACAAAACTGGAATCTCGACCTCCCCCATAACAGCATCAATTTTGGCGGGCAGCTCCTGCCGCCTCACGATGGTGAGGTTCAAAAGTCGTGCCAACTGAGCGGGAACAGCCGAAGGACAAATTCAGCAGGTTACCGAGCCTGGAGAAAGTCAGCCGCCATCCAGTCGAATACGATTGCTACGGCTGCTCAACTCGGGAGATTGGAAAAGAAGGTCGATGTATCGATTGAATTTTGAGCTTGTTCTTGCCTCGATCAAATAAGTACAGTTGCAATGCAGCTTTCTCAGGCCCGGCACTTAGGTGCTGATTTCAAAAGCGCGCCGCGAATACGTTCCTGCCCATATTCCGTCAATCGAATGCTCGACTGTCGGATTGTGCGCTCCCCGACACAGTGCTGTCGGTTCGCCTCCTGGGTACCTCCCCCGTCGATTGACGACCTGAAGGAGAAGCTTCGCTCGCAAGCTGGCACAACTCTTGAGGGTACTCCAGGTGGCGGAAGGAACTCCGGCTCGAGTCCCGTTGACTTCGGATGTTGCGAGGCTGGGTTGGAGCAAAACTGTGCACCAATGAGAACGCAATGAAGGAGACATCATGGAACTCCGGCGGATTGCGGTGGAGTTAGACCTATTCCTCAAGATGACTGATGATGTCGCTCAATCCGAACAGTTGTTCGAACTGTTGTCTGCGTTTGCGCTGAATTTCGATTGCCCGTGGATTGCCTATGGGTCGCTCGCATCAGAACAGAGGGTTTTCAAGCCGAACCGAGAGGGTTCTGTGGTGATGTGGAATTATCCTGCTGAATGGCAGGAGCGCTACTCGAGAATGGGCTATGCCAAAATAGACCCACTCATCAAGAAAGGTCGAAAGGAGGCGGGACCCTTTCGATGGAGCGAGGTGTATACCGATGAAAGCATAACTGAAGATGGACGCCGCGTCTTGGACGAAGCAGCAACATTCGGCTTGAGGTCAGGCGTTACCGTCCCATTACATGGCCCTGGTGACAGCTTTAGGTTTGTGAGTTTTGCTCAATCCTCGGACTGCGAATTGCAGAATAGAGCGATCACCTACCTGCAAATGGCCGCGCTGCGGTTTCATCGGATGGTTACGAAGTTCGACACTACGACTGCGTCGGAACGAACTCATAACCTCTCTCCGAGAGAAATAGAGTGCATTGATTTGGTGTCACAAGGAAAATCATCTTGGGAAATAGGAACTATTTTAGGCAGATCACGAAATACGATAGATTTCCATTTAAAAAATGTAATGCGGAAGTTGGATGCGACCAGCAGAACGGTAGCTGTTGTAAAAGCTTTGAAACTTGGGATTATCGAACCGCCGTAGGTGCGCAGCTAGTTCTCCGCCCGTAGTAGCGCGCGTGATAGCCGAGACGCTCCGGCGTGCGCTCGCTCTTCGAAGCACCCAGCGCCTCGTCCATCTCGGCCTCGAGCACCTCCTGCATCACGGCGCGAATCACCTCGTGCAATCCATCCGGGTTCGAAAGCAAAATGTCGTTGACGCTGCTATGGCGGATTTATCTTCAGGCTTGGTCCTGGTGGCGATGCTGAGTTCGCTTCGCTGAGATTGGGCGGTCATGACAGGGTGGTGTTCAATGTCACCGATTCCTGGAAGAAATTACCATCCGTATTAAGCGACTGACGATGAGTGATGTGTGTCCAAAATCTGACAGCCGTCAGAAAACATGTCGGGTTCAATACAGCGGAGCGTCTTAGCCCTGTCGGGCTTTTCGAAGCCTATCTCGCAGTAACTGCGCGCCAGGCGCACTAGCTCGGCCTTTGCTGGTCGATGTGCGGCAATATAGTGTGAGGGCTGACCCGCATGAGAACACGGAACTCGCTCGATGAAGGATGATCGACGGCATCCAGAAAGCTTCTCTCCGGCGGGTTCGAGGGTGCTGCGCGCGCATCTCGGCGACGGGCCAGCGACCAACGGTTGAGGCTACATCTCCGGAGCGAGTGATGCCTCGAAAGATGCAATGCTGTCTCTGGTCCGACGCGCTGGAAGTTTGTGAAGGTCGGCCCGGCAAATCGGTGAACCGGGCGGCTTAGGCTGCCAAAAAGGGTAGATGTCTGCGTTGCCTCGGTAGATCAGCAGGCGGTATCAGAAAGCCAAAGGCACACGCACACCATCGTGGCGCTTCGCAGGAAGTAGATGGGAGTAATCACCAGTGATTTTACCGGAACTTCGCTCAGCAAACACAGCCGGCAGGGTTTTGGAGATAACGACGACCACGGGATGCGTCGTAGGATGTTCATATTGTCCCCAGGACAAGTTCGCGGTCCGGCAAAGAAAAGTGTCTCATGCGAGTCATCTGGATCTTGAAGATTTCAAGCGGTGTCTGGCCCGCGTACCGACTTCCGTCGACATTGGTTTTGCGGGATACTCCGAACCTTGGCTCAATCCGGACTGTACCGAAATGGTGGAGCACGCCTTCGCCAAAGGCCATGGCATCAGGATTTTTACGACGCTGGTGGGAATGAACGGGCAGGACCTGCAGCGATTGCAAGCCTTGCGCTTGGGCGTATTCGTGGTCCATGTTTTCGATGACGGCACCTACATGAACAGCCGCCTGGTCGGAGACAAGTATCGCGATCTGGTTCGTCAACTCGTCGACGCGGACATCCCCTTGATCCGATTCGTGGCCTTGGGCGAGCCCCACCCAGATATAGCCGACATTATTCCTACCGAAGCCCTGATAAAAGCGCGGCCGGTGAGCAGTAGGGGTGGAAGCGTCGACCCTAAGATCGTTGCACCACGTCAGCCAGTGGTCGGAGCCCTAACCTGCGTGGACGCACGACAGTATCGGAACGTTCTTCTTCCAAACGGCGACGTTACCCTGTGCTCTATGGATTTTGAACGGCGTCACGTATTGGGCAATCTTCTATATGAGGGTTACTCCGCTCTGTTTGAAAAGCCAGTTTTTCGCGAAATCGTCGACCGCATGAATGGAGCAGATGGTTTTCTGCTTTGCAGGATGTGTGAATTCGCCGACCCAAACGACCGGACCTGAGTGCATGCCGGCCGAGAGGGCGTGCCTGGCAGTGCGGATGGCCCCACGACAGATGCACCTGCCCGCGACGCCATCGTGTTTTCACGTTACGCCAGTATGTTCCTGTAGGCGCGGCAGTGGGCCTCGAGCATTTCGGAGACGAGCTCATCGAAAGGTCTTCGCCTTCCAACCGAGCTTGTCGGCCTGCCTAGCTTGAGGTAACGCCGATCACAGGTCAACCATCGGTCGGATGGAAACAGTGTTAGTCGATCCCGATCAGAGCTTGATTGCTTACTCACGGCTCACCTCGTCAACGCCTTCACCCTCCCGGACGATCTCCTTTTCGACTCGCCTGAAGGCAGCAGCCCAGCTGCGGCCGGGGATGGTTGCCGTCGCGGTAGTGGACGTTCTCGAAACCGATGCGGCCCTTCGCCAGCGCGTCTCCCGGTTGCTTCCGCCTGGCCTACGAACGGGCTTTCCGTCAAGGGGGTCCACGGCGGCCCCGCCCTCTTGATCCGGCGGCTCGGGCCAGTCATCGCGCAAGAGATCGGAATCCGCATTCTTCTCAAAGAGAGCGTGGCTTTCGCTGTGTCATCGGTCATCAAATAGTTTCTTGAATCAGGTTGGTGTCCGCAGCCCGAGGTTGAACGGCGAATATTGATGACCGCCGCGAAGCCGCTCGCTCGCTACGGCGCTATTGAGGAGCGCGCTCGCGAGCGGCTTCGCTACCGCCGAGCGACACAACCTCTGGCGACGCGACCCTGCTGATCTCCTTGGACATTTGTCCGGAGGCGCTATGGGCAGCGATGGGTGGTACGTCAACTACCTGATGCCATAGTAGCGATGCTTTCGCGGAAGCTTTAGAAGCCATCCTGTTGCAGCACATTCGAAAGCATCCGAATGGAGGGCAACGCAACCCAACAATATTTGATGAGGATGCCGGCATCACCAGACTAACCAAGGCTGCCTCCGGCATTCTGCTCTCAATGTTAGATGACGAACATCTACCGCGAGCAACCAGCCATTAATCGCTCTCTTCTTTGAACGACCCAAGTGCAGAGGACTCAATATGAACACCGACCCTTTCACGGCCCATGAGTCCAACGTTCGTCGCTACGGTCGGTCGTTTCCCGCCGTCTTTGCGAGGGCACTTGGGGCCACCATCTGGGACGAGACCGGTAACGCATACATCGACTTCCTCGTTGGGTCCGGGGCGCTCAATTACGGGCACAACAATCCGGATATCATGGCGCCGGCGATTGAATATCTCGTCGGTGAGAACATTCTTCTGTCGCTTGATATGCATACGGCGGCAAAGCGTGACTTCATTGAAGGGTTCGTCGATTGGATCCTGAAACCCAGAGGCCTTTCATACAAGATTCAGTTTCCTGGGCCGACCGGCACGAACGCCAACGAAGCGGCTCTGGCGCTGGCGCGAAAATACACCGGCCGCTCGAGCGTCATGGCCTTTACGAATGCGTTCCACGGCATGTCGCTCGGCTCTCTAGCGGTGTCGGGCTCGGCCTCAACCAGGGAACTGGGAGGCGTCGCTCGCCACGATGTGATCCGTGTTCCCTATGACGGCTATCCGAGCCAAGCTTTCGATTCCGCCAGTTACATCGACAGCGTTTTGAGCGACCCGGGGAGCGGCATAGAAAAGCCTGCCGCAATTATACTGGAGACCATCCAGGCGGAAGGCGGCATGAACGCCGCGTCTGCAGCTTGGCTCATGGAAATTCAGCGCATTTGCCGTACTCACGGCATTGTTTTTATCGTCGACGATATTCAGGCGGGTGCGGGCCGAACTGGCGATTTCTTCTCATTCGAGTCCGCGAAAATCGAACCGGATATTGTGTGTCTTTCCAAGTCACTAAGCGGTTCAGGTAGTCCGCTGTCCATCGTTCTGATTCGACCCGACTTGGACGTATGGAAGCCCGGAGAACATAGCGGGACCTTCAGAGGCAACAATTTCGCCTTCGTGACGGCAGGAGCCATGTGCAAGATGTGGTCGGATAGGAAATTTACTGCAGGTGTCGAGCGGACAGCCGTCAGGCTGCAAACGCACCTCGATCGCCTGGTTGCGAAATTTCCGAGGTACATCGAACAGAAGCGCGGCCGCGGTCTGATGGCCGGCCTGAAATGCCGTTCACCGGCAGTTGTCGGCCGCGTGCACGATGTCGCATTCGAAAATGGCCTTCTTATCGAATCCTCGGGGCCAAATCGCGACGTTATCAAAGTCCTCCCGCCGATAACCATCACCGATGCCGAACTCGATCGTGGCATCACCATCCTTGAACACGCACTACAGGAGCAAGACAATGCCTAGTCAGATATCTCAAGTGCCAGCCATCTTGCCGGTTTTGATCAAAGAACGGACCGGGTCGATCAACACGGCGGAGATCATCTCGGTCCTGAAAGGTGAGCTCACCGCTCTGCACATCAAGCAAGCTTTCAGCACCGAAGTAGCCGAGGAGATCACTACGAACTTTATTGGAAGCTCCGGTCTCAGAGAGCGTAAAGATGGTGTGCCCGGACAATATGTCGGCGCATCTCACTACAGAAAGGATGCAGCCACCTATTTCGCAGACGCCGAAAACGCGCGGCCGTACGTCGATGCCCTTTTTAAGAATTTGGTTGACCCGGTTCGAGCAGTATTCGGGGCGTTGAAGCGAGAGCTTCACAACCAGGGAATCGAATTGCGGCTAGCCCGTTCCGAACACGGCCAGGCCAATGTTTGTCGCGGCCTCAGTTGGTCGGGCACAGGCACCTTTTCCTTGGATCCCCACGACGACGTCGCTCAAGTCTTACGTGCTGGCGATGATTACGAGCTTTCTGCGGTGGCGCACAATACGGTCGCAGCGCTCAACCTCTATCCCAGCATGCCTGAGCAAGGCGGCAATCTGAAGCTCTGGAGCCACAAGCCGACGGTTGCGGACCGGATATCGCAAGGTGTGGAGACCACTGGATATCCCTATTCGGCAGCCTATCTGGAGGCCGTCCCTTGCCGCGAGTTCGAGCTCAAAACTGGGGATATCGCCCTAATCGATGGCGGCTTCGTTCACGGGGTTACCGGTCAATCAGGCGACGGAAAGCGTCGCCTGGTGCTGAATTGCTTTTTCGGATTTGCCCGGCCTGACCTTGTTCTCTGGTGGACCTGACGGTCCATGCCGCAGCAGCTTGTTAAAAGGCCAATTAAGCTGAGGTATTGGGCCGAGCTGCGTCGAAGATCTGTCGGAACAGCGATGCCACGGACTCGTGCTAAAGGCTGATTGAATCGATCTCGGGGACCGGGCGCTGTGTTCCGATTGCCCGGACGGTGGCCGAGTGCTGGAGCGTCTTGAGCGCCACGATTCCGGTTCTGATCGGCAATCCTGGCGTTCGCGGTTGGCCGGCAAACCTCGCCGGCCAACCAGCTTATCGAGATCCGAGCCGGGGCTATTCTCGACCGCAAATCGCTGACGATTCTATGTTCAATACGAAACGAGGTCTCAGGTCATCAGCTAAGAAGCTAAGACCGTTACCTCGACCGCCCCGCAGCACGCGTCGGAGTCAATAGCCAATGGCAAGAAGGGCGCTCGTCCTGGTCGAAGCCACAAGGAATACGCTTCGATACGTCCAATCGGCCCAGCGTCTTGGACTTCATCCCATTATGCTGTCGGCTGATCCGGGTCAGTACGACTACATCGCGGCGAAGGGGATTGAGGCAATCCGTGTCGATACAGACAATCTCGATGCGCTTATCCGCGAATGTTCTCTGCTGCGAACGACCTATGACATTGCTGGCATTACGTCCTCCGCAGAGTCCTTCTATGCGACAGCTGGCAAGCTCTCCCGTCATTTCGGTCTTGCGGGACCGAACCCGGCATCGATTGAACGATGCTGCGACAAATTCATTCAACGTCAACTCCTTGCTGAGGCCGGCGTCCCAGGACCTGCTTACCGCGTGGCAGTGAATGCGACGGAGGTTGAACGCTTTGCCGCTGAGATCGGCCTGCCGGTGATTCTTAAGCCAGCCTTCGGCATGGGCAGCAGCGGTGTCCGATTGTGCCGCAACGTCGATGAGTTGGCCGAATATACGACTGATCTTTTGGGCGGGAAGCACGTATGGCTGTCTTCCTCAAAGCAACGTACATGGCAGGCTTCACCGAGGATCCTGGTCGAAGAATTCGCACAAGGCCCACAGTATAACCTTGAAGCAATGGGAAATGAGGTCATTGGCATTGCCGTCGCTGACTACGGACAACCTCATTTCGTCTGTCGTGGTCACATCTATCCGGCCCCGCTGACTGATGAAGAGTGTGCGCGTATCGCCGATATCTCGTTGAGCTGTTTGCGAGTTCTCGGCCTTGGTTGGGGGCCAGCGAACATTGAACTCCGGTGGACGAAGCGTGGCCCAGTCGTCATTGAAGTCAATCCGCGTCTCGCAGGTTCGCCCGTTCCTGAGATGGTCCAGCTGGCTTATGGTGTCGACCTCATCACCGAGCACATCAAGCTAGTTATAGGCAAGAAATGCGATTTGCGTCGAAGGCATTCGCACACTGTGGCCGCGCGGTACCTATTTGCCGATCGCGATGGCACTCTCGATCGGATCGATGGCCACAATCGGGCAGCTGCTTTATCAGGCGTCGCCGAGGTCAAATCCTTTGCTAAAACTAAGACGTTGATCATCAGGAGAGGCGATGCGGGAGACCGCATCGGACATGTCATCGCCGCTTCGCCTAGTCATGCTCGAGCCGAGGCGATACTTCAGCAAGCCGTCGACTTAATCAATTGGTCGATCACACCATTTCCCGACCCATGGTGAATACCAACAATCTGGGCTCTTGCTACTGATGAAGAGAAAGCGGCGACGGGGACCGCCTCGGCCGGCTCAATAAGCGGGTGATCGCTATATCCGTCTACTGCTGTCGTTGGCGCCCATGCCGTCCTCAGGTTCAGCCGCAGGGGCAACCAGCGCCAACCCGCTGGGCTGCCGAGCTTCTGGGAACAATGCCCACAATGTCCTCGCTGCTACTCTCGCGGGAAAGATGGCGAGGACTCTCTAGGTCGTCCGCCGTGGCCGGGCGATGGTATGCGGCGGTCATCGCATAATGTTGTCGATCGCGGGGCATGTCGGTCCGACATAGCCATGGGGCCAAGGGTCGACGGGACGGAGCAAATCCGTCTGGGGAATATCAGTACCATATGTCGAGTCTGCGACAGGGTGTTGTCCGGCCTGCTCCCTGCGTACCCTATCCAGTCCTTTGAAAACCCGACGAAAATCTTTGCAGCCAAGCTGGCACAATTTTTGAAGGTCCCTCGTCAGGTAGCGATAGTAGCTCCGACCGATGGAGTATTCAGGTCGGCGTCAGATTCGCACTGACAGCGCATTGCCATGCTGGCCGGGCGACGGCGGCGCATGGCTGCTGGGTGCACCGGTAATGATGCAAGGAAGGAGACACGATGGGACGCCCGCGGGATACGGTAGAGTTGGACCGATTTCTCGACCAGACTGATAGTATTGCTCAATCCGAACAGTTGTTCGACATGTTGTCTGCCTTTGCGTTTAATTTTGATTGCCCCTGGGTCGCCTACGGTCCTCTTGCACCCGACCAAAAAGGTTTTGAAGCCGGCCCGACCGGATCCGGCGGTCATGTTGAATTACCCTGATGAATGGAAGGAGCGCTACTCCAAAATGGGCTATGGTAGAATAGACCCGATCATTAAGAAAAGTCGAAAGGGGATCGGGGCCTTTCGATGGAGCGAGGTTTACAAGAATGCAAGCACTGAAAATGAACGGCGCGTTCTAGACGAAGCAGCAGCGTTCGGCTTAAAAGTCTGGAGTTACTGTTCCATTGCACGGCCCCGCCGGCAGCCTTACAATCATGAGCTTTGCTCAACCTTGGGCGCGGGAATTCCAAAACAGAACACTCACCTACTTGCAACTTGCTGCGTTCCATTCCGTCTGAAACTTGCAAAATTGCCCGATTCGAGCGCATTGAACCAAGTTAATAACCTCTCTCCTAGCGAAAAAGAGTGGGTTCTGTGGACCGCGAGAGGTAAGTCGTCCTGGGAAATAGGAACCATTCTGGCGGTATCAAGAAATACCGTAGATTTCCATTTAAAGAACGTGCTGCGGAAGTTGCACGCGCCCAGCAGAACGATCGCTGCCTTTAAATCAGTCGGCCTTGGAATTGTCGAAATAGAAAAGGTTCTGGTGCCCACCTGACGGATGGTTGGCGGAGTCTGGGTGAAAACTACCGGTGTTAAACTGGTTCAGAAAACAGCACGAGCTTTACGGACGTATCGGGATGCAGGGTAACGTGACGACGTTGGACGTTTCGAATTTCATCTGTGCAGCGCACAAACTGGCGCGCAAGTCCGGTCTCCACATCACCATGGGAGCCGACTTTGAGGAGTATGTCAGGATCACCGATAAGCTTTCTGGAAAATCACCCACTAATCCAAACTTTCGTCCGGACTGTTCTGATCTGCCGCCTGGAACGGCATTTTGGGTTATCGGGCGGGACCACAAAGACAGGGTAGCGCATGTCCAAGCAATGCGGCTGGACGATCTCACCAATACAACTCTTGATGAGCACCTTAGGACGCTGAGAGCCTGCTTCTCGGATCCTGATCTCAAAGCGGGCCCGGGTTCTTCGTGCAGCTGCTACGCACCGTCCGCTCGAGGCATTACCGGGCTTGTAGCATACCGCGGCGACCTTTGGCTGCGAGGGGACTTTCGGGGGCGGGGGCTCCTTGCCTGCCTGGCGCGGATCGCATTTGGACTGGCCTGGGCTAAATGGTCGCCGGATTTCATTTACGCGCTGGTTGGTGGCTGGAACGTCGAAAAAGGAGTCGCGGATCGCAACGGCTACCTGCATAAAGAACCACATGGAGCAGTCCTGCGCTTGCCCGAGCAGGGAATAGACGAAGACGACTGGCTCGTTTGGTTGACCCGAGAGGATATCCTGAAGATGCTTTCGAGCGCGCGATCGCGCGATAAGAACAGAGTTACGGCGGCATCGGTTCCAGTAAGAGACAGCTTCGCAGCAAGAGGAAACTGATCAGGTCGAACTTTAAGCACTGCGCCAGATCTGTGACAGATGATCTGCGCGAGGACGCGCACCAGACGCGGACTTTCTGCCTCGAATACGGCGTCCCTTTGCGCCAAGGTGACGGCAACGCTCGTTCGCCTCTATGACACGGTGCGTCTTTACGGCAATCTGGTCCAGTCGGCGTTCAAATTGCGGGAGAAGACCCGGTCGGTGCCCCTGTGATCAGCGCTATCACCGCCAGCGCGCCCGTCGGCGCGTTGTGACCTGCCACGGGTAATTTCCTCCATCTGAGATTAGAGTTGACCTTGCCCCTCTGATCTAATCCGGTTTGAAGTTCGTTCTGGCCCATCGAGAGGACCAGGACATGAAACGCAGCCGCTTCTCTGAAGAGATGGGGTATTCGGTTCAGCTCGCTGAACCGAATACCCCATCTCTTCAGA
>NZ_RZTI01000152.1:0-13312 GCF_003997275.1 Mesorhizobium sp. M6A.T.Ce.TU.002.03.1.1 | reverse complement strand
CAATGGGCTCACCGGTCGGCGGGGGCGCCGGTGGCGGCATGCGGTGGCCAAACCGCACCCCGCACGTGCTCACCCCCGGCATGCGCCGGGCGCAGCGTTCGCTGGCCGATTTCCTGCCTCTTGGACCGCAAGGTGGCGGCGCAAAGCCTGGGCGTCACCTGCCTCGACTGTCATGCCAATTTCAACACCAACGCCGCCTTTCATCTGACGCCCGATGTCAGGCCGCAGGCCGCGCGCTTCCGTCTGGACACGACCAGCCTGCGCGGTCTGTTCAACCAGCAGATCCATGGGTCGAAACGGTCACTGCGCTCGGTCGAGGATTTCACCGAATTCGAACAGCGCACTGCATATTTCAACGGCGATCATGTCAGCGCAACCAGGAAAGGCGTGAACCTGCCCGATCGCACCGACCAGGTAGCGATGATGGCGCAGATGCAGAATATTGTCGATTTTCCGCCTGCGCCGAAGCTCGACCCGTTCGTGGCTCGTCCGCGCTCGTTGCCGGCGTGTCGATCGAAGCGAATGCTCCTCTTGAGCTAGCTGGTTCCTCCCGGTGTTCAACAACGAACGCGATCCGGACTTTTCGTACGAGCAGATTTACACCCCGCTGCTTGCGCGACCCCAACGGGAGTACCTCGTCCCCTCTCATTTGATCGCCCTCGACCAGAAGGCGTGGTAAGTGTCGGGGTCTTCGCCCGGGCTCCGGGCTGAGTTCCGGAGCTGAAGCTGTGACCGGGCGCATGGCGCCTCAAGGAGCCGCCGACCGATCAAGACATTGCCAACACATTGCCCCGTCGTCCGCGGTGGTCGTGCCAAAAGTGCCGGGAAGCGCCCGATGCCGCGGTATCGCGCCTCTTAAACTTCTTGCCAGCACGCCTTGCGCGGGGCAGCCCCGTCGAGAACGTCCCGCAGGCGCTCCTATCCAAGCTCCTCGGCGCTTGGGCGCATTCGCAGGCCATTTCAAACAGCACGTCGGCGCGGGATATGTTGCGCGATCGGCCACGACAGCCTGGCGAAGACGCCGCAGGTACTCGGGAACAATCGCGCCAGACTGCCGTTTGGCAATATCATCGCGGGAGAAGGTGTTGCAGCGGATCGTATCAGGAGCTCTGGCGGGACTTGCGGCCACGCTAGCGATGACGATCGCCATGAGGCGTCTTCACGCGTTGCTGGAGAACCGGGAGCGCTATCCTTTGCCACCCCGCGAGATCGTCGAGCGTGTCTTAATCGCCGGTGACGAGCAGGACGCACGATCGAGCACGCTGCTCGCCCATTTCGGCTTTGGAGCCCTGACCGGCTCCGTTTTTGCGCTTTTGCCTGTGCGCCGTGGCAGCGGCGTTCTTTACGGCCTCGGAGTCTGGGCGCTCAGCTATCTGGGATGGATTCCCGCTGCCCATATTCTTGCACCCGCCTGGCGGCATCCCGTCTACCGAAATCTTCTGATGCTGGCTGTCCATGTCGTCTGGGGCGCGACCCTCTCAAGATCTCTGAGCGAGCTGGAAGCCGCAAGGACCGAAGTGTTTGGTCGGCCCACCGGCCCAACGGCGGCGATATCGGAAATTCGTGAGGAGCCAGGCTGATGGCTCCAATGCCGATCCCCTTCTAGCTTGACCGCGAGCAGGAAGCTTTCGTTTGATACCTTGCAGACCAATCTATGGATCGACGTCGCGATCGTCGGGGCAGGGATCGTCGGACTACACGCAGCCTGTCTTATCTTTTGTGGGATCCGGGCCTGAAGGTAGCAGTTCTCGAAGCGCGACAGGTCGGCCGGCAAGCCACCGGCCGATTCCGGGTGCGCGACGTCCAGACCATATTCACGGCAGCCGGAATTGCGGTGAGGTCGACCCCGAACACTACCCAAATGGTTGGTTCGACTGATGGGCACCCGAGCAGTCGGAACCGCAGCGCCGATCTAGGTTCGGATGAGCCCGTCTAGAGCATCTGCCTTGAACGCAGAGTCGGCTCGAGGAGGTTACGAGAGCCCGCCTAGCGACCTCAGTTTCCAACTTCAATCGCCGATGACATATCCATCGCCGCCGTGACAATGGCACTGCACGATGTCCATGTTGCCTGGCGGCGACCGCCTCGGCGGACCGACGGGGTGCCGTTGGTGAGCACGACGAAGCCGACATCGGCCGAGGGCAAGATCTGGAAGGTGGTGTCAGCGGGGCCGCTCGATCCCTTCCGCATCTCCTATACTACGCCAGTTGGCACGACGATCGGCGCCGAGACGGTGGCCCATGCCGAGAAACAGCGTTGGTAGCCGCTGGCCAAGAGCCGTTTTTCGATCCGCTCGGCATGCGTTCGAGCAGCTCTCTGCACAAGGACTGCCGAGTGGCACGGGCGGCCATGGCGTTCACCCCCACGTTGAAGTCATGGATGGCCGTTATAGGTGCCGTCGGCAAGTAGCACGATCATCCACTTGGCAGGATCATGGACGTTGGACGAGATGCCGCCCGCCTGCGTCGCAGCGCGGTCAGCCGCCAGCAGTCTGATCTGGTCGACCAAGTCCTTTCTTTGTAGCGAGTTTTTGCTTTTCTTTCAGCAGCCGAACGATTGCGTCGACGGGCGGCGCAAAGTCGGGCGCCGACTTGCTATTCGACCGCCACAAGTATCCAAAGAATGTTCTCAGTATGCGCATTGTCGTTACCTCCTGGACGACCGAACTTGGTTTGGGCGTTGTTGTTCCTGAACGGCAGGCCAAGCGCCGCTGTCCGAAGGCGAACTTATGTGTGGCAAGCAGGCACGGCTGGAGTCTGGACGGGATAGAAATCCTGGAACTCGTCCTCCAGAACTCAGCCGTGACCGCTCCCGGTTGCAGACGCTCGTCCATTCTTCCGACCTGGCATTCGGGGAGATGTAGGCGGCTTGGCTGAAATCGAGCGAGGGCAGGTTCTGGCGGTGGGCAGGGCGGGGGGGTGTCGTGGCGATCACCGACAAGCTGAACGAGCGGGTGCGTCCGCCCGTCCGAGCTGGCGCTACTGGGCCGCATGTTCGACCGGCTGAAGGGTCGAGGCTCAATACTGCTTCGTTGGTTGTTGCCATTGTCATTTGGACTGGGGCGCCGATCGGGGCACCAACTGGCTTACTTACAAGACGATAAGGCTCGGCGAACATACGAGCCATGTGACAGGAGGATTGCCGCGCTGAGGTCACCCTCCCGCCGCCTTAATGCTCCGCGCGGCTTCCTCGATGGCCGCGCGATCATTGCCAAGCCTATCGATCAGTTCTTGGGCCTGGTCACCGCTTATGCCCGTTCGCATTGCCAGGGCCTCGACGGTCATAGCGTCTGAGCTGGCGATCTCGCGAGTTTCCGGAAGAGCATCGTCTGCGGTAAGGGGCAGTGCGGCTTCTCGATCAATTTCGGCTTTAGCCTGGTGCCAGTGTCGCTCGTGATCGCCGTGTGTACTGCCTTCACGTTCCCAATTTGGTATGCGCGGTGTTGGGTTTTTCGTGCCGTTCGTCGCCCATCTTGAGTCCTCCGTGCAGATTTGTCGTCAATGCGGGGCGCGACGGAATGATCCGGCGCCAAACCCAGATTCGGACAAAGCAGATCTTCACCGGGTTCAACGCATGACGATGCCGATCGAAGCGGACGCATCAGCGGGCTTTTTGTTGTGCGGACCAAAGAGCACAAAGCAATGAGCGCGCGAAACAGTGAAGTTTGTTGACCGCTGGCGCGCGCGCCATCCGACCTGCTCTCTTGCTGAATTCCTACGCACCTGACCGGCTGCGAGGTCCGGCGTGCACCTCAGCATAGGAATCAATGTACGGGAATTACCAAGCCGTAGCCGCCTTGGAACGAACAATCCCGCTCGAACTTACTTTAGCGATCCAGGTCCCTCACTCGGATCACCGGTCACTCGATCGGATTGGCCCGCCCTCGTACAGGACGGGCCATTGTTTCCGGGCAACATGACAAACAGGAGTGAACAACAATGTTTGCAGATGAGATTGCGGTAGGGCGTCTGAAATCCCTGGTCGAGCACTATATGGAGACCAGGAAAAGGCGGCACGATGTGGTTTCCACATCGAGGGCTGAAACCGCCATACGGGAAGTCCTCCCCAATTGCCCTGTGTCCGGGAAAGCCCTTGACGACATCATCGCCGCCTGTGCCGTCGAGCATGGTCTCGGCGTGCTGTTCGACAGGTCAGAAATCACCGACAGCGTCAGCTGACCCGCTGGCCTGCGCCAGCGCTCAGACACGTCGAATGTCCGGTTCATACATATCCCCGGTTGGTACGTTTCCGACACTATCCATGAGCCTCCATGCATCTAGATAGTCCGTGGAGGTGGACTGGCATGCCAAGATATTTTTTCCATATCCGGAACGAGGAGGGGCACCTCATGGAGGACCTCGAGGGGCAGGAATTTGCGGATTTGGCGCAGGCTGAGGAGAACGCGATGGCGTCCGCAAAGGAGATCCTGGCGGAAGGACTGCTCAGCGGGAAGCCAATGTTGACAGGCGCGATCTTTGAGATATGCGACGAAAAACACGCATTGGTGTTGCGATTTCCCTTCTCGGATGCCGCCAGAATGCCCGGTACCCTCCCTTAATGCTTAAAGTGATTGGCTTCGGGACTCTAGTACCCCATATGTAGTCTTATCGTTCGCACGTTGTCACGGGCGCGAACGGCTGGGAGATCAGACAGCTCTTGCCCTACCGAGGGTGGAGTTATGTTTAACCAGCCCAATATTCCCTATCAAAATGCTTTATTGCGGCGACTTTCCCCAGGCGATCTGGCATCGCTCGAACCCAACATGGAACGGGTAGCGCTGCCGATGCGGACCCAGCTTGAGTCGACGAAGTCCGTTATCGAACACGTGTATTTCCTGGAAGACGGCATCGCGTCGGTCGTCGCCAAACTGCCTAAGGGCCGGGATACCGAGGTCGGCCTGATCGGCATGGAAGGCATGACCGGAGCCTTAGTGGCCCTAGGCGGCGATCGCGCCGCACATGACACCTATATGCAACTGGCGGGAAGCGGCTTGCGAGTTCCAGCCCCGGCACTGTCGTCTGCTCTGTCTGAGAGCACCACGCTGAAGGCTCTTCTGCTTCTCTATGTCCAGACCCTCTATATTCAGACCAGCTACACCGCCCTGGTAAACGCACGGTCGAAGTTGGACGAACGTTTGGCTCGCTGGCTTCTGATGTGCCACGATCGCGTCCGCAACGACCGGCTTGCAATCACCCACGAATTCATATCCGTCATGCTCGGTGTGCGGCGACCGGGTGTCACGGTTGCAATCCAGGAGCTTGAGGGCAGGGGCCTAATCAGAGCCACGCGGGGTGAGATCGTCATCAGGGATCGTGATGGTCTGTTCCAGTTGGCCGATGGCACCTACAGCGAGCCGGAGCGGGAATATGAGCGGTTGCTGGGGAAAACCGACTAGCCCCTATAATCGGCGGCTTCGGCGAAAGTCGCGGTAGCGACGAGCGCCACCGTCGTCGGCAATTCAACCGACGCATCGCGCATTAGCGTTCCCCACAGCCTAACCCTTTCGCCATCATATTCTTCACGGCATAAATCGCTTCGCGAACCGGCACTTGCATGATCTGGGGGTTCGCTACCGAGAGAGCGGCATCTGAACCCTGCTTTGTCGTCCGTAGTGGGGAGGATAACCCACATCCTCCATAGGCCAGTTCGAAAGATGGAGGCCATCTAAAACCTTCATTTGCGCCAAGCGAAGTTGCGGGGAGATGCAAAGTAAGGCGCTACAGTTTGCGCTCGTCCAAACGTAACTGCTGGTTTGTGGCATCGGCCGATCCGCCCAGCGTGTCGGCGACCGTGGCACCTCGCGCACCCATCGGCTGCTGTTCATGGCTTCGAATAGCGTCTTGATGCCGTTGCTGGCGCTCCACAGTGCGACGGCAAGGCCGAAGATGAAGCCGAAGCTGAGCGCGCCAGTCTTCTGAGCGGCCAAGGACATAAGCTGAGATCCGATAATATCCAGACCGCCCGAAGGCAGTACGCCGCCAAGGAACGCAATGTGCTCAGCGATGGTCTGAGGATCGGCGACAAAACCGTAGATGGACACGAACGCGGCAAGCGCGGGAAAGAGGGCAAGGAGCAGATAGAATGCGGCCCCGGCCGCGATCAGCATAACACGGTCCTCGGTTACCTCAGCAAAGACCCGCCACAGCACGTCCTTCCAGCCACGGCTGGGAATCTCTGACGGCCATTCGGCATCGCGCCCGCGGCCCTCCCGTCCGGCCCGCCGCTCGTCTTCGTAAGCGCTGTCGGTTGTTTTCTTCGACATGGCTACCGGCCCGGAGCATCTTCTTCGCGGGGCAAACGTATAAAAGCGCCAAAGGATGCAGGTGCAGACCTGCGCCCACAAATAAACAGCCGCCGACTGCAGAAACACTGCGCCATCCCCATGCGAAGATTTCCTGCAATAGCAACACTGCCCTGCCTAGGACCTTCAGTGGCTTGTTCGAGCAACAATGAGAATACGCCAGCTGTCCACCAAGTCGGCCATTCGCGGTAGTCGGCTGACTGCGTTTTAACATTTCGCGGCCGGCCGGCGCGGATAGGCGTGGGCGATCGCGAGCTGCGCCTCTCTCGGCGCGTCCATCCGTCTCTAGCATGCAATCGACCATCGCTTGAAAGCCAGGCTCCATCGCCTCCTGACAGTTGAAGCTGGGCTAAATCGCGGACCAACCTAGTATCGCGTAGGGTGCCGGCACATCGCTAATTACCCGAACTCACGCCCCAGGCGATTACCCGTGCAGAGGCAACTCAAAACTTGCGGCTCAAGTACGACGAGCCTGCCAGTCCGAACCGCCACTCGAGATCGACAGCCTCGGAGATGCCGACCCGGCGTCCCGTCAAGATGGAGCTGGCTCTGGCCTCTGGCGCCTGCTTGAACTGGAACGGAAGCTGGTCCAGTGGCAGCCCGTCATAAGATGCATCGACAGCAAGCGCCTGGCAAACGCGACCCGGGCCCGAACAAAGAAATCGAAGGTCATCAACGCCGCGTTTGGCCCGCATCAGGTCGAGCTTTGATTGCGGTTCGATTGCGCGCACAAGGACAGCACTTCCGGGAAGACAGACGGCATTCAGGCACCAATGCAGACCATAGGAGCGATAGACGTATGCGCTCCCCGGGACGCCGAACATCGCGCTGTTTCGCGAAGTCCGACCGCCAAAACTGTGTGAGGCTGGGTCATCGGCGCGATACGCTTCCGTTTCGACGACGATCCCGCCCACGCCGTGCACAAGAAGCGTGGCGCCAATCATATCGCGAGCGACAACGCAGGCGTCTCGGGCAAAGAACTGGCGGTTCGTGATCAACGCCTGTACCAGATCTTCGCGCCGAAACGTGGGGCGAACAAGAACATTCCCGCTCCGGCTGCAAAAGGCCGATCCACCAGGGCCAAACTCGCGATCATCAGCATCGCGGCGCTTCCTGCTGAACTCGGATAGGTGTGATCGCCTATGTATGAGGGTCGAATTGGCTATTCAACAGCGCCTAGCCCAAGCGGTCGAAGCGATTGGAAGGTTGAAGTTCGCTGCCGGCGTAGAAAAGAGAGACCCGGAAGACCGTGCCTGCCGTGCTTGCGATGCCGCGATGCGTTAGGTGGCCGGAGAAAATCCTCGTGCGCTGCTCGCGAGCAACACTACGAAGGAACGTGACAGGCTCTGCGATCGTTGAAGACTTTTGATCGAGCCGTATCATGCCATCGACCTCGATACGAAAAATGGCATACGATCCCGACAGCAGAATCCTCTCGGTGTGGTTCGTTGTCAGCGACAAGCGGTACGAGTTTGACAACGTGCCGCCGGAGACCTTCGCCGCGTTCAAAGCCGCCTTTGCGAAAGGCCGCTATTTCAACGAGCACATCCGGAATCGATTTCGGTACCGTCTGATTGGGACCGGTAACGATCATGGATGACCTAGTCCATGCGAAAGATGGTTCACCTATCCATCGAGTTTCCACGGCTCATAGTCGGGGGATAATGATGCAGTACCTCGCCGCTTTGAGCGGGCGCGCGTTTTTGTACGCGGATTCGCGCACCGCCAGTGGAACAACAATTGCTCCGCACCGTTCAAGCTAAGCGAACCCGTCGCGGCAGCAATGAAGCGCCAAAGCCGAGTTTGTTTGGAGGTAATATGAAAAAGCAATTTTCCTCGGCCGCGGCAGGAGTCGTTCTGCTCGTCGGCGTCAGCGCCGCCGCCGCCCAGGAAGTGATCGTCATACAACCCGAGCAGGACACTGTGATCCGGGAATATGTGAAAAAGAAACCGATGGCATCCGTCAGCCTTCTCGGCGTGGAGCTCAACATCGGCACAGCTCTGCCCGACACAGTCGAGCTTTACGAGGTGCCCGACGTTCAGTACCGCTACGTAGTCGTCGATGGCCGAACCGTCCTGGTCGACCCATCTACCCGCAAGATTGTGAAGGTCTACGACTGACACGAACTCTTCAGACTGACGCCCGCCGTGCCGAAAGGTGCGGCGGGCTTTTTTTGTTGTGTTGGGGGAACACGATCTGCCGACAATCGTTCGGGTCGCCAACAAAGCGCCGTACCGTCAGATCGAGGACAGGCAATGCGTGAAAGGCAAACATTTACCCATAAAGAGAAACAAGAAAGACAGGAGCGCACGTCGGATGCTGCACGGGCATTGATAGATGTTGAGCGCGTGGCTCGAGATGCAAAGACGGCTCGGCTGCGAGAACAGCGGCTTAAGGCTGAATCCGATCTTCCTGCTGCATTGGTAGCGAAACCGAAGAGGAACCCAACAACTAGTATTCACTCGGCACGCGGCGGATTTCATAGTGCTATGAGCTAGTCATTGAGACGCGACTTCGTGTTGCAGAGGCGCCGCCTCTGGTCTCCGCGCGATCCGCAGAATTCGAATTCGTGCTGGGTAGCGCGAAATGAAAGCTCGCTGCGGGAGGGAACCGGCAGCGGGACTATGCATTAGGAGCACTTTCGCGGCTACATCCTGGCGAGGAATCGACCGCTGCAGTTGTAATGCGTGATTTCTGCAACGGTTCCAAAGGTTTTTGCGGACTCGGCCAGCCTCTTCAGCATTCCTATATTTTGTAATCGCCTAATTTTCCCAAGTTTTTTCCCCTTCTTGGGAACACATACTCGAGACGAAAGTTTGGCACGTGCAGCAATTGTTCCCTCCCAATGAACGGCTGCAGATCGGCCCGATGCACCGATCGGCCCGTGTCCTTCCCTTCCGTGGGGCGCGGGCTTTCACTAAGGCAGCCAAGCCACGCTGCCCTCATGGTGGCGGGCTATCTTCCTTGCAGGTCGCTAGTCAGAACTCTAACGCGGCCGATCTCGTCCAACTGCCCTGCATCGTATTTTTTAGATGCCATTTCACGGACGGCATCCAAGCCGAAGTCTTCGATCGCTTCGGTCGATGTCACGACGAGGACACGCTCTGTTCCATCAAAGGCTTCAAGCCACAACTCGAATCGCTCTGTGGCTCCACCTTCGCCAGTAAAAACCAGACCCATATGCCCTCTCCCTAACAAGCACCTGGCCAAGATCGCGCATGTCGAAATCTTGCCCGCACACTGGACAATGCTGGAAATGCTCTGCCTCCGGCTTAATCGGCCGGTCGTGGTCCTTGCCTCGATATCCCATACCTTCGTTGTTGGTCCGATATCTCATTTCCGCTCCCGCAATAGCCTCGCGGCTTCTATGAGGGCTTCACGATCGTTGCCGTTGGCCTTGATGAGCTCGCGGACCTGCTCGATCGTCACGCCATTCTCGCGGGCGAAATATTCCACTTCGTAATCTTCGTCGGCGGACACGCGGTTACGATCGCGAAAGTCTCGCTTGCTCTTGTCGTCGGCCATGTCGTTCTCCTGATGAGCTTCGGATCGGTGGCAACGCCGGAACCACGGTTTTGTTTCTGCGTCCCTGCGTGGTTGCCGCCTAACTTGACCTCGTGAGTCCATCCGTCGGCGGCTTGGCAAACCAGCTTCGGTTCCATCGGCGGAATGGACTCGAGCCGGCGGCGCTCCTGCAAGCATTTCCGAAGTACTAGTTAGGATGGAACTTTTGCGATTTCTAAAAATTGTCTGTGACCACTGGGCATGCCCCTCTCGCTGCCCGCTGTAGATCTGGCCGCAAACCCGATCGGGCCCGCGCTCTCCGCCAGAGGCGCGGGCTTTTCAGTTGACAGCCGTAAGGCCGTGGTCGGCTAAGGGCTAGCTCGGTGCTTTTTTAGTCACGCGCTTGGGAACAAGCGCCAGATAGCGAAGTTAGCAGCGTAAGGAGTTTCTCCTATGGCTGACGAACAGGATAGAGCGCCTAACAACCCTGAAATCGTCGTTCAACGCTTGGTCAAAGAAACCGGCATTACCGAAGAACAGGCCCGAGAGCTGATCTTCTTCCTCGGGCTCCATTGGGCATCGCTGCTCCGGGAAGCAAAGTCCCTAGCCGCCAAGCGGTAGGCGGCTTTGTCAGATATAATCGCCCCTGGTGAACGACTAAGACGTCTCGCCCGCCGTGCCGAAGGCGCGGCGGGCTTTTTTTGTTGTCCGAGATGTCCTGCATCGTATTAGTTGCGCAGAATGTTTTTAGCCGGAGGGGCGACTCCGAACAGCTACGTGAAGCTCTCGCGTCCCGGATCCTTGCAAATTATACGGCCGGTATCACTGACGAGGACGAACTTGTCTCAGCGTCAAAACTGCCGTTGGGTCGGTAGATGCAACGCAAATAGGTCCTGCTTTCACTCCTTTTTTCGACCTTCGCCGGAACATAGGTTTAAGCCGAAGGTTCGGGACGTGCAGCATGGTCTTGGTTCCCTCTCAAGATTTGCTGCCGGTCGGGCGATGCTCCGATCAGCCCGGGTCCTCACTCCATGAGGCGCGGGGTTCTTCGTTAGGGAACCGAAACGATCAAGGCTCTTCGGACGTCCAGCCCCTGGGACCGAGCAACGCGGCCTCGGCCGGTTCAAAGCACCACTGCCTGATGGACGTTCATGCAACCACCGCCATGTCTTCGCGTTTAGCCACTTCAATTCTGGAGAGCGACGAAGATGCCAGCGTTTATGCCGATTACGATTTACCTGAATCACAGATTGGTTCTGGTTGCGTCGATACCTGAGGCTGAGACGGCGCTTCAGCAACCATGGCCATTCATGGACAAGCCGTCCCGACTTGAGGCAATCCGAATGGTTGAGGAATGCTTGGCCGGACATTGCAGTCATCAGGCTGCGTTCGCTGCATTCGAGGAGGCCGCATCTGAACAGGGCCTTCTCAAGGAAAAGCCTCCAAGCGTAGGCCTCAGGAAATTCGACGGGGTCGCCGAAGACATGCTGTGAGGTGATGCCGCCTCGAGAGGCGAGCAACGAGTGGCCGGCAGTCGCGGTTCCGGGCTGCACCCGGTCGTCGTCCTTTGCGACACCAAGGTCAGACTCAGGTCCTACCTGACAAGACCGAAGCCCAATGAAGGAACCATTGCGGCCGCCTTAGGTTGGGTGGGGCTACACCCCGCCGTGCCGAAGTGTGGGAATTCATGCAACAGGGAATGTGATCACCATGTCGAACCGCGAGATTGGAGCGTCCCAGGCGCTGCGAATGCGCGTGGCTGGCCTCAATGAGAGGATGCGCGGCGCCCGGATTACCGAAAGGGAACTGAAGACCTTTCAAAAGGTCGCAGCCGTCCTGGAGGATGGCAAGGGCAGAATCGATGCCGACGATTTGATTGCCGCATCCTTCGTCGTCGAGACGCTGGATTAGCCAAAGCCGCCTTTAAGCACTCAAGAAAGCAAGCGCTCAATGCCCCTCTCTCAAATGTTGGTCTGACCGTCCAATGCCCGCAGTGCAACTTCACCGTCATCAAGAACGGCAGCTGGTTTCAGGTCGTTTCCCATTACAAGTGCGAAGGATGCGGACGCGAGATCCGGATTACCTATCCCGACAAGATCGCTATCTTCCAGAAGCACGCGCACTTGGCCACGCCCCTGCCGGGGCCTACGGAATCACGTTCCGTTCACTCTGGCTAATATCTGTCGCCTAGAATTTTATAAGTGCGTAAAATTGTAAGTACCGGCGCCCGCCGGCTCGAGTTCATCCCGCCGATGGAGCCCAAGCTCGTCGCAACGCCACCCGGTGGCGAGGACTGGATTCACGAAATCAAGCTCGACGGCTACCGCTCGCCTGATCATCGACGATTCCGGCGTGCGCTTCTTCACCCGCCGCGGACTCGACTGGACGGCGAATTGCCGCGACCTCGCCGCTGCCGCCGCCCTCGATTTAAGACGCCATCATCGACGGCCGGGCCAGCCGCGCAACTAGACTAGCCTGGCGAGGCACGTCTACCCTGCCTCCACAGCCTCCATCCGCCGACCAACATCAGCGCACCCCAAAGCAGGAAACCCAAATCCCAGTAGATCCATTGCTCCCGCGGGACGGTCTCGTTGACATGGTGGATGCCGAGGATCTGGTGATCCACCAGCCCTTCGACGAGGTTGAACAAGCCAAATCCGATGAGCACTGTGCCGACCAGCATCTTTCCCGACCACCAAAGGTGCGATTGATGCGCGGCGCGCCAGAGCAGGACCAGCCCAAGCACAACGAACAGATAGGTGGCGGCGTGGAACAGACCGTCGAGGAGCGTGTTGAATCGTAGGTCTTCGACGCTGTCGGCGGGATAGCCGGCGGTTACCATGTGGTGCCACTGGAGCAGCTGATGAAAGACGATGCCGTCGAAAAAGCCGCCCAACCCAAGGCCAAACAGAATGCCTGCAAGCGTGGGAAACTGGGGGGGGCTTCGCATCTAGGCTTGGCACGAGTTAATTCCTCCTCGGGCGAATAAGCGCAACGCCGACGACCAACTTTTGTTGCTGCAGCCCTGCGGAATCACGTTCTGTTCGCTCTGGCTAATGTAAGCCCGCCACCTAGAATCGAATAAGTGCGTAAAATTGTAAGTACCGGCGCCCGCCGGCTCGAGTTCATTCCGCCGATGATGCCTACCTTGGTAGCAAAGCCGCCCCAAGGCGATGACTGGATACATGAAGCCAAATTCGACGGCTATGACTCCCAGATCATCATCGACGCTGGCGGCGATCGGATTTTCACCCGCCGCGGCCTCGACTGGACCTCCAAATACCGCGACTAGCTGCGGCGGCGCGAACGCTGGACGTCGAGAATGCCATCATTGACGGCGAAGTCGTCGTCTTGAATGACGCTGGCCTTTCGGATTTCGCCGCGCTGCGCAAGGCAATCACCAGGCGCCAGCACGACCTCTATTTCGTCGCGTTCGATCTGCTGCATCTCAATGGCCACGACTTGCGCGACATGGCGCTTGAGGATCGGCGGGAAATCCCGGCCCG
>NZ_RZTI01000151.1:0-13506 GCF_003997275.1 Mesorhizobium sp. M6A.T.Ce.TU.002.03.1.1 | reverse complement strand
GCGCCCGCCATGATCAGCGCGAACGGCACCGCTGCCGGCGGCTTGGCCAAGATCTCGAGGCTCTGCGGGTCGTCGAGATACTTGCCGACCGCAGCCGACACCTGCGCCGTCAATTCGGGATTGTTGAGCTGCGCCATGCCGAAAGGCACGATCGCCTTGGCCTGGTTGGCGATATCCTTGCCGGACATGCCTTGCTGCTTGCCGACATAGTCCAGCACCTTGTTGGTCAGCGAATCGTCGTCGAAGCGGATCGAAGCGCTGTTGAACGAAAGCTGCTGCAAGATGCCGAGCATGGCCATGCCTTGCGCCGAATTGTCGGCGCCTTCGGGCTGCGCCGCCATCTTCTTCTGCGCCTCCTGCAGCGATTTGATGACGTCAAGCGTGTAGCCGCCGAGACCGAAGGTCATGCCGAGCGTTCCGGCATTGTCGACGGAGATGTCGTATTTCGACAGCTCCATCTTGCCGTCCGAAGGCTGCCAGGTGCCCGCCATTTCAAGGTTTCCGGTGATGTTCTGGTAGCCGAGCGCGTTGATCGCGTCTTTGGACTTCGGATCCTCGATCAGCGTCAGGTCGGCATTGAACTTTTCCGTCGTGCCGGAAAATTCCATCGCCTTGCCGTCGGCCGGCGGCGTGATCTCGATGGCAAGCCCGTCCATCGAGAAGGCTGTCTTGTCAGCGACCTTGACCGTCATGTTGTCGAGCTCTGCCGATTTGTACATCATCAGCGAGCCCAGCGGGCCCGTGGCGCCGTCGGCCGGAACCGTCATGTCGTGGATGATGAACGGGCTGAGGTTGAGCGTGACGCCGTCCTCGCTGTGCTGGAACGCCGCAGTCGAGACCGTTTCGATTTCATAACCGCCGTTGGCTTCGGTCACCCCTTCGAGTGTGACGTCGCCGAGCTTAAGCGCTTCCTTTTCGGCCGCCGGTTTGACGGCGACGCCTTGCAGCACCATGCTGGAGGCATCGCCCGTCACCCCGGTCCATGAGATGTCGACGCCCTGGGCGGCGAGAGCTGCCTTCAGCCGGTCGGCGACCGCAGCATCCTGCGCGAAGGCCGCGTTCAGCGGCAGCGTCAGCAGGAAGGTCGAAAAAGCGAGCTTGTTGAGTGTCGAGCGTCTGATCGTCATCGCGGTTCCCTGAGCGTGTCCTGAGATTATTTTCAATTCTTTGCGCCGTCACCCTTCCGTGACGAACTGGACGGGAAAAAGGCGTTCTCCCGCACAATGGTCGAAAACCATGGCGAAAGGCAAATTCGATCCATCGCGCCCCCGATCCATCGCGCTTGCCATAGAGGGGGGATGTAACCAATTGATGTTGGTCGTTGCTGGAGTGCGTCCGGTTCGTGTTGCAGAAGGCGCCTCACATCCAAGCGCCTCTTGCCGCGAATCACCCGCTCGGCTAGTCCCAGCCCATGGGAAAAAGGCTTTTACCGCCTGGCGATGGCGGTGGCGACAACATCGAGCCGGTCGATCTGAAGAAAGCGCTGGAAGAGCGCTATCTCGCCTATGCGCTGTCGACCATTATGCACCGGGCGCTGCCGGATGTGCGCGATGGGCTGAAGCCGGTCCATCGCCGCATCATGCATGCCATGCGGCTGCTCAGGCTCAACCCCGACCAGGGCTTCGCCAAATGCGCCCGCATCGTCGGCGAGGTGATGGGCAAGTTCCATCCGCATGGCGACCAGTCGATCTACGACGCGCTGGTGCGGCTGGCGCAGGATTTCTCGATGCGTTATCCCCTGGTCGACGGCCAGGGCAATTTCGGCAATATCGACGGCGATAACGCCGCCGCCATGCGCTACACCGAAGCGCGCATGACCGATGTGGCGACCGAGCTGCTGTCCGGCATCACCGAGGATGCGGTCGACTACCGGCCGACCTACAATGAGGAGGACGAGGAGCCGGTCGTGCTGCCCGGCGCCTTTCCGAACCTGTTGGCCAACGGCTCGTCCGGAATTGCAGTCGGCATGGCGACTTCGATCCCGCCGCACAATGCCGCGGAGCTCTGCGACGCCGCGCTTCATCTGATCGAGCATCCCGATGCGCCGGTGACGACGCTGATGGACTTCGTTCAAGGACCGGATTTCCCGACCGGTGGCATCATCGTCGACAGCCGTGCCTCGATCCTCGAAGCCTACGAAACCGGTCGCGGTGGTTTCCGCGTCAGGGCGAAATGGAGCCAGGAGGACCAGGGCAGGGGCACCTGGAGCATCGTCGTCACGGAAATCCCCTACGGAGTCCAGAAGGCGCGGCTGATCGAAAAGATCGCCGAGCTTTTGATGGCGCGCAAATTGCCGCTGCTCGAGGACATCCGCGACGAGAGCGCCGAAGACGTCCGCGTCGTGCTGGTGCCGAAGAGCCGTTCGGTCGATCCCGGCATCCTGATGGAATCGCTGTTCAAGCTGACCGAGCTTGAAAGCCGCTTTCCGCTCAACATGAACGTCCTGTCGCGCGGCAAGATACCCAACGTGCTGTCGCTGAAGGGCGTGCTCAAGGAATGGCTGGATCACCGCCGCGAGGTGCTGATCCGCCGCTCCAGGCATCGCCTCGGCGAGATCGAAAGGCGGCTGGAGATACTCGCCGGCTATCTGATCGCCTATCTCAACATCGACGAGGTGATCAGGATCATCCGCGAGGAGGACGAACCCAAGCAAGTGATGATGGCGCGCTGGTCGCTTACCGACAACCAGGCCGAAGCCATCCTCAACATGCGGCTCAGGGCCCTGCGCAAGCTCGAGGAATTCGAGATCCGCAAGGAATTCGACGGCCTCACCACCGAGAAGAAGCAGATCGAGGCGCTGCTTGCGTCCGACGCCAGGCAGTGGTCGACGATCAAGTGGGAAGTCTCCAGCATCCGCGAGAAATTCGGACCGGAGACCGAGCTCGGCAAGCGCCGGACCCAGTTCGCCGACGCGCCCGAACATGACCTGACCGACATCGCCCATGCCATGATCGAGCGCGAGCCGGTCACCGTGGTCGTTTCGGAAAAGGGCTGGCTCAGGGCGATGAAAGGTCACCTGACCGACCATTCGTTGCTGACCTTCAAGGAGGGCGACAGCCTCAAGCTCGCCTTCCACGCCCAGACCACTGACAAGGTGCTGGTCTTCACCACCGGCGGCAAGTTCTACACGATCGGCGCCGACCGGCTGCCGGGTGGGCGCGGCCATGGCGAACCGATCCGCATCATCGTCGACATGGACAACGACCAGGACATCGTCACCGCCTTTGTCCATGATCCCAAGCGCAAGCTGCTCTTGGTGTCGCATGACGCCAATGGCTTCATCGTGTCGGAAGAAGAGGTCGTCGCCAACACCCGCAAGGGCAAGCAGGTGATGAACGTCAAGGCGCCCGACGAGGCCCAGCGTTGCGTGACGGTCGCCGGCGACCATCTCGCCATTGTCGGCGAGAACCGCAAGATGCTGGTCTTCCCGCTCGCCGAGATCCCTGAGATGGGTCGCGGCAAGGGCGTCCGCCTGCAGAAATACAAGGATGGCGGCGTCCTCGACCTCAAGACTTTCACGCTCGAAAGCGGTCTCTCCTGGCAGGATTCGGCCGACCGCACCTTCGTCAAGTCGCGTGAAGAGCTGATCGAATGGATCGGTGCTCGAGCCTCGGCCGGACGCATGGTGCCGAAGGGATTCCCGAGGACGGGGAAATTCGGGTAGCTGCTAATCTCCCCCCTTGAGGGGGAGATGTCGCCGAAGGCGACAGAGGGGGTCGGCACGTCCTGACGCGACCTCTTATTGTGGACTGAGGACGCCGGCGCTTTATGCGCGGCGACCCCCTCTGGCCTGCCGGCCATCTCCCCCTCAAGGGGGGAGATATCCAAACATTTGGAATGTCGTCACGATTGCTGCACTATATCAGTGCATAAGTATCGCTACATGAGCCGTTTGGGAGAAATGAGCATTTGAAGGAAGCTAGGATTCGGAAACCGGAAGGCCAGCAGCGCCTGTTTGGCCTGTCGACGCCGCTCAGATCCGCCGTCATTCCGCCGCTGTCGGCGGCGCGCTGGCTTCTGGTGCTGATCGTTGCCGCCGGGGTCTATTTCTTTCATGGTTTCCTGGTCCCGGTACTGGCCGCGCTTGTCATTGCCTTTGCCAGTTGGCCGCTCTATCGGCGGTTGCTCGCTGGTGTCGGCGGTAACCGTACGATCGCCGCGACATTGGCGATCCTGTTCATCCTCACCTTCCTGGTGGTGCCGATCGCGCTCGCCGGCGCCTACGCCACAAACGAAGTCCGCGAATGGGTCGGCTGGGCGATCGAGACCAACCGCGAAGGCGCGGTGACGCCGCACTGGATCGCCACGCTGCCCGCGGTAGGCGAGTGGCTGAACGAGCAGTGGACGCGCAATCTCGGCCATCCCGGCGGCATCGGCGAACTGATCCAGCTGATCAGCGGCGCCAACATCGGCAGCATCTACCGCGGCGTGCTGGCTGCCGGCGGCAGCGCCTTCGGCCTTCTGCTGGCGCTGCTGTTCATGATGATCGCGCTGTTCTTTGCCTATCGCGACGGCGAGCATTTTGCCGGGCAGATCGACCGTCTCGGCGAACGCATCCTGCCGACCAGATGGGAGCGGATTTCGCGTGTCGTGCCGGCGACGATTTCCTCGACAGTGACCGGCATGACCATTATCGCCATCGGCGAAGGGGTGGTGCTGGGCGTGGCCTACTGGCTGGCCGGTGTGCCGTCGCCGGTGACGCTCGGCGCCCTGACCGGCATCATGGCGCTGATCCCCGGCGGCGCACCGCTGTCCTTCACGCTTGTCTCGATCTATCTCGCCGCCAGCGGCTCGCCGATGGCCGGGTTGGCGCTGTTCATCTGGGGGAGCGTCGAACTGTTCATCGTCGACAAGACATTGCGCCCTAAACTGGTCGGCGGCCCGATAAAGCTGCCGTTCCTGCCGACCTTTTTCGGCCTGATCGGCGGCGTCAAGACGATGGGCTTTCTCGGCCTGTTCATCGGCCCGGTGCTGATGGCATTGCTGGTCGCGATCTGGCGCGAATGGCTGCGCGAGGTGGAATTGGCCGACGAGCTTGCCCCCGCAGCGCCGGACGACCTGGAAGGTGCTCCGCCGCAGATCGATATCGTCGCGGAGCACGCCGCCGCGAGGAAGAGTCAGGCCGGGTGACTGACCGCAAGGGTGGTGCGGCGCCTGCGCCCCTCATGCAGCTGCCATAGCGAATGGGCGACCAGTGTGACGATCAGGATCGCGCCGCCGATCAGGCTGTTGCGCGACGGCGCTTCGGCAAAGATCATCCACATCCAGACCGGCGCCAGCACGGTTTCGAGCAGATAGAACATCGCCACCTCCGGTCCCGAAACATATTTCGGTCCGTTGGCGAGGCAGAAGAACGAGATCGGCATGATGACGGCGCCGTTGAAGATGATCCACCACGGCGCGTTCACCTGAAGGCCTTCGCCTGAGACCATGAACACCGCGACGGCCAGGGGCAGGATCACGCCGATCAGCGATGTGAACCCCATGTCCTTGCCGCTGGCGCGCGAGATGGTGATGGCCAGGGCGATGAAGAAAGCCGAGCACAGCGCCATGAGATCGCCGAACAGGTGCCCGGTGCCGATCGAATCGCCGACGATGATCGCGACGCCGAGGATCATGACCAGCATCGCGACCACGGTGACCGGTCGCGGCCGCTCCTTCAGGAACACCCAGGACAGCAGTGCCGCGAACACGGTGTTGAAGGCCAGGATGAAGACCAGATTGGCGGTCGTGGTGTAATAGATGCTGGTGACGAAGGTGACTGAAGTCAGCCCGTAGCATATGGCGACAACGAGCCCCGACCAGCCGGGGATGAGCTGCGGCGCGTTCCGGCTCAGCGAGCGCCAGACGGCCCAGATGATCAGCGCCGCGACCAAGGTGGTGCCGGTGCGCAGCAGGAGGATCGTCCATGCGCCGCCGTCGGCCAGGCGGATCAGTGGAATGTCGACGGTCAGCGTCAGGCCGCCAATGGCGGTGATGAGAAGGCCCTTCTGGTGATCGTTGTGGGACGACATGTGGCAATTCTCGCAATGAATGTGGAGGCAGGCGCAAAATTGGCCCAGCGTCTGTCCTTCCAGCCAAGCGGCCGAAAACCAGCAGCATCCTCTCCGTGGAAACAGTTTAAGATCGGATTTTGGAAAAACTATTCAGCGCGAAACCGCTTCGTGGTCGTAGCGTTCCCAGCCTTTGGGGCCGAGATGCTCCTGCGGCATGAAGCGCATCTTATAGTTCATCTTGCGCGAGCCGTTGACCCAGTAGCCGAGATAGACATGGGGCAAGCCCATCGCTCGGGCGCGGGCGATGTGATCGAGGATCATGAAGGTGCCGAGCGAGCGGTCCTCGAAGTCGGGATTGAAATAGGAATAGACCATCGACAGGCCGTCGGCCATCTTGTCGGTGAGCGCTACCGCGATCAGCTCGCCCTGGCCCTTGCCAGTGATGAAGCTGTCGGGGCCGCGGCGCCGGTATTCGATGACCTTGGTGTCGACGTGCGTGTCCTCGACCATCATGGCGTAGTCGAGCACCGTCATGTCGGACATGCCGCCGCGGCGGTGGCGGGCATCGAGATAGCTGCGGAACAGCGAATACTGCTCGGTGGATGGTTGCGCGTCGTGCATGGCGCCGATGAGGTCTGAATTGTGCTGTATCACCCGCCTCATGTTGCGGCTGGCGGTGAATTCCTGGGCCAGGATGCGCACCGAAACGCAGGCGCGGCAGGTCTCGCAGGCCGGCCGGTAGGCGATGTTTTGCGATCGCCGGAAGCCGCCTTGCGTCAACAGGTCGTTCATCTCCGACGCCTTGTCGCCGACCAGATGCGTGAACACCTTGCGCTCGAACTGGCCCTCAAGATACGGGCACGGCGACGGCGCGGTCAGGAAGAACTGCGGCGACTGGGTTGGATGCTGCGTCATCGAACCTTGGAAACACTCCTGCGAATCATCATACCTTTGGCGCGCGCAGCGAAAAATTCAACAGGATTGTGAAAGCGCGCCGAGCGGACGCCTTCACTTTGCACATAAACGCTCGCGGGGGACTCGCGAAAGCTGTCCTCAGCGGTCACTGCGGCTGACCACCGTGCCCAACAGCAGGTCGTGCAGCGTACGCTTGCGGTCGGCAAACAGCGACACCAGGAGGACCAGCGGCGTCAGGATAACGTTGCCGGCCCAAAACAGCACCGAATGCACCACGGCCGTCAGCCCGTCGATGCGGGTGCCGTCGAGGCGGTCGAGCCGGATACCCATCATCTTCATGCCTGTCGTGGCCTGGTCGGTGCTGCCGAGCGTGTTCCAGATGTAGAGGATGGCGACGGCCGGCACGAGGACGGAAAACAGCATCCAGCCGAGGCCGAGCGTCAAGATCCCGAGGAAGAACACCAGGATCGCGAACGGGATGGTGAGCAGCGCGACGATGCAATAGTCGATGATGAAGGCGAGGACACGCCGCGTGCGCACGCCGTCATAGGCCCTGATATCATCGAGCCTGGTGGTGATGATTTCGCCGTCGAGAACGCGCGCGTTCATGTCATTTCCTCGTAATCAGGCCCGGGATAGGGTGCGGGCCGCCTGGTGTTGAAATGGTGAAGTCTCGCGACGGAATCAAGATCGGGCGTTTGCACGGCATGCGACTGCAAGCAGCGCCGAACCTAGCCTGGATCGGTTGAATTTGCAGCGCGGATGGCGTTAGTTTGCTGCGGCGCAGCATATCAGGCGGGCGAGGGACGGGGCAACATGGACTATGACATGCTGGTCATTGGCAGCGGCCCTTCCGGGCGCCGTGCCGCGGTGCAGTCGGCCAAGCTTGGCAAATCCGTTCTGGTGGTCGACAGGGGACGGCGTCTTGGCGGTGTTTCCGTGCATACCGGCACCATCCCGTCGAAGACGCTGCGGGAAACTGTGCTCAACCTCTCCGGCTGGCGCGAGCGCGGCTTCTACGGGCGCGGCTACCGGGTCAAGCAGGACATTTCGGTCGGCGACCTGATCGAGCGCCTGCACAAGACACTCGATCATGAAGTTGAGGTGCTGCAGCACCAATTCATGCGCAATACGGTCAAGAGCGCACGCGCCGGGGTCAAATTCCTCGGTCCCAACAGAGCGAGCCTGACGACAGAAACCGGCGACTATAGCGAAGTCGGTTTTGCGCATGCGCTGATCGCAGTCGGCACCCGCCCGCACCGGCCGCGCGACGTGCCCTTCGACAAGACCCGTATCTTCGACAGCGACGAGATGCTGGAGCTCGAGCGCCTGCCGCGCACATTGACGGTGATCGGCGCCGGCGTCATCGGCGTCGAGTACGCGACGATCTTTTCGGCGCTCGACGTGCCGGTGACGCTGGTCGAGCCGCGCAACACCATCCTCGATTTCGTCGACCGCGAGATCGTCGACGACTTCATCCATCAGATGCGCGACCGCGGCATGACCATCCGGCTGGGCAGTGCGATCAAGGAGATCGCCTCGAAACCCGACTACGCCGAGGTGACGCTTGCCGACGGCCGCACCATACGCTCGGAGATGGTGCTCTATGCCGCGGGGCGCACCGGCAATGTCGGCGCGCTCGGCCTGGACGTGGTCGGCATCGAGTCCGACTCCCGGGGCCGCATCAAGGTCGATCCGCAGACCTTCCGGACCAGCGTGCCGAACATCTATGCCGCCGGCGACGTCATCGGCTTTCCGAGCCTCGCCTCCACGTCTATGGAACAGGGCAGGGTGGCCGCCTGCCATGCCTTCGGCGTGCCCTTGCCGCCGCCGCCGGAAACCTTTCCCTACGGCATCTACGCCGTGCCGGAAATCTCGACGGTCGGCCAGTCCGAGGAGCAGGTGCGCGAGAGCGGCGGCGCGTATGAGGTCGGCGTGGCGCGCTTCCGCGAAACCTCGCGCGGCCATATCATGGGCGTGACCACCGGCTTCCTGAAGCTTCTGTTCTCGATCGAAACACGCCGGTTGCTCGGCGCGCATATCGTCGGCGAGGGCGCGACCGAACTCATTCACATTGGCCAGGCGGTGATCAATCTCGGTGGCACCGTCGATTTCTTCGTCAACAACACGTTCAACTATCCGACGCTGGCCGAAGCCTACAAGATCGCCGGGCTGGATGCCTGGAACCGCATGGGGCGAGCGTAAAACCACGGCTCATCAGTTCGCCTGCGCGACGGCGATTGCCGGGCCCGCCAGCCATCGCCTGACGATTTCAGCATCCCGATCGCCGATTTCATGGCCGGAGGCGATGGTGCGGGCCTCGACCTCGGCACCATGTGATTCGAGCAATGCGACCAACGCCGGCGCGAAGGGCGCGTAGGTCAGGTCGGCGGCACCTGCGATGATCAGCACGCGCGCTTTGGACAAGTCGGCTGGTGGAACGTCGTCGAGCACCGGCATCGGGCGCAGCAATGCTGCCCGTTCGATGAGGCCGGAATGCAGCAGCATCACGCTCGAAACCAGATTGGCGCCGTTCGAATAGCCGAGAAAAATCGTTCGGGAGAGATCGAGACCGTGGCGCTTCGCGGCCTCGGTGACGAAGCCCGCGAAAGCGTCCGCCTCGGTGCGGATGCTCTCCTGTTCGAAGCGCGTCGGCGTGACCCTCGCGAACCAGCGGAAACCGTCCTCCTGGGCGATGCGTCCACGGACCGCCAGCAGCACGGCGCGCGGTGAGATTTGCCGCGCCAGCGCCACCAGCGTCGTCTCGTCGACACCGGATCCATGCAGCAGGAAAAGGCATTCGCCGCTCGAATCAACAGGTCGATAGAGCCGGTAGAAAAAGCCCAGATCATGCCGCAAAATGCCATCTTCCGGAGGTTTTTCCGCCATAGTTCATCCCTTTGATTTCGTGATGGTTTTGTTCATTTGCCGGCTTCAAAACGGAATATTTTCGGGCTCCTTCAAAGTTGATTGAACCGGGCGCATTTCAGTCCGTTTCTTCGCCGATATGCTCCTGCGGGAGGAATCGAAGCGGTGCGTCCGGCGGTCGCATCGATTGCCGGCATGAACAACCAGCTTTGAGGCCTTTTATCGATGACCGTGCCAAATTCACCGGATCGCGCTAAGCGTATCCGGGATATGCGTATCCCGGATACGCGTATCCAGGAGCGCGATACGCGTATTGACGTGTTCCGCGCTCTCGCTCTGCTGATCATATTTGTCGACCATGTCCCGGGGACGGTTTTCGAAACCCTGACCTACAAGAATTTCGGCTTTTCGGATGCCGCGGAGGCCTTCGTGCTGATCTCCGGCATGTCCGTCGCGCTTGCCTACGGCTCAAAATTCGAGCCCGGAAACCGGCTCATGGCGACACTGAAATTGTGGCGCCGCGCCGGCGTGCTCTATGTCGCCCACATCGTCACGACGATGGCGGTGATGGCGATCTTCTGCGCGGCGGCGGTGTTCGCCAAGCGGCCGGACATGCTGACGCTGATCAACATCGAGCCATTGATCAGGAACCCGCAGCAAGCGCTGATCGGCATCGCCACGCTTGGCCATCAGCTCGGCTACAACAACATCCTGCCGGTCTATGCGGTGCTGCTGCTGATGGCGCCAATCTTCCTGCTGTTCATCAGCCACAGGCCTTTGGCGGCGCTCGCCGTATCCGGAACTCTGTGGCTGGTTGCTGGGATCTACCAGATCGCCCCGCCGAATTATCCCGAGCCCGGCTTTTGGTTCCTCAATCCGCTGTCGTGGCAGTTCCTCTTCAACATCGGCCTGGCAAGCATGCTGCATATCAGGCGCGGCGGCACCATTCCGGTCAATCGCTGGCTGGTCGGCGCCTCGGCGATCTATGTCGCGGCGGCATTGGTCTGGGTGCACAGCCCGCTATGGGGGCACGTGTCGTGGCTGAACCTGCCCGTGGTGCTGACCGGCTTCGACAAGACGTTCCTGTCGCTGCCAAGGCTGCTGCACATCCTGGCGGTGAGCTACCTGATCGTGGCGTTTCCTTCCGTCTCGAACCTGTTCCGCACCGGCCGCGACCATCCGCTCGCCATATTGGGCAAACGATCGCTGCCGGTTTTCATCGCCGGCACGGTGCTTGCCATGGCGGCGCAGGTGATGAAGCTGATCAACCCCGGCGGGTTTGCCTATGACAGCTTGTTGATCGCCGCCGGCATCGCCATGCAGTTCGCGCTCGCCTATTATCTCGAATGGCTGTCGGGTCTTGGACGGTCCGGCAAGAGCAAGCCGGTCCGCAGCGGGGCGCCGCCTATCCATGCGTCCTTCGGGGCGGGAGCCATGGCGGCAGGCATCAATCGATAGGCGTCCGGCTTAAGCTGTTTTGGGCGGCGGTCCGGAAGATGCCCTGACGACGAGCTCGACGTCGAGCGTCTCGCGCCGCACCGTGCCGTCGAAATCGAGGATCGTTCGCGCTGCCCTGCGGCCGATCTCGGCGATCGGCTGAGCGATCGTGGTGAGCGCAGGATCGCAAAGTGCTGCGTCAGGCACGCCGTCGAAGCCGACGATGGAGACGTCGCCGGGAACTGCGATGCCCCGCGCGGCCAGCCATTCGATCGCGACCATGGCCATCCGGTCCGACATCGCCAGGATGGCTGTCGGCGGCTCTGCCGAGGCGAAGATCGTTTCGAGGCCGGCCCTTGTGCTGGCTTCGTCGTTTTCGGTCTCGTATACCGGAATCCCGGCGGTATCGACGCCGAACCGGGAAAGCGCCTCGAAATAGCCGACGAGGCGATCGCGTGTGCCGGTATAGGCGGCCGTCCGGACTTGGCTCGGCGAAACAAGACCGGTGCTGTCGTCGGCGAAAGGCAGCGCCAGAACGGCAAAGCGCCGATGGCCAAGCTCGGCGAGATGCTGCGCTGCCAGGCGGGCGCCGGCGACATTGTCGACGCCGATCGCGGAGACCGTGTCATCCTCCGAACCGAGTTCGAGCGCGACGAAGGGGAGCTTTCGTTCACGCGTCAGCTCGACGAGGCGCGGACCTCCCTCGATGCAGAACAGGATAAAACCGTCGACCAGCGCGCTCTGGATGTTCCAGGCAAGTTTTTCCTCATTGCCGGCCGATACCAGCGCGATGCCGGCGCCGGTGGCGTCACATGCCTCGGATATCCCGGCCATCATCGCGCGGGCAAAGGGATCGTTGAAGAAATAGGACAGCGGCTCGGTCGTGGCGACGCCGATCGCGTTGACCTTGCCTGCGCGCAGCAGCCGGCCCTTGGGATCCGGACCCGCATAGCCCATCGCCTCGGCCGCTGCCTTGACCCGTTCGCGGACTTCCTCGCGCACGATCTCGGGACGGCTGAACACGTTGGAGGCGGTGCCGTGTGAAACCCCGGCGGCCTTGGCGATGTCGGCCAGCCGGATAGGCCTTGTATTGCGTTCGGTGGATGACGCCATTTTTCTGCCTCCAGACAGCTACCTAGCACCTTTGTTGGATCGATTCAAATTTTTGCTTGACATTGGTGCGGGCAGGTATATTTTTGAATCGATCCAAGTTTGGCGCCTACCGTCGATTGGATCGATTCAGGAAGGAGAGAGCCATGCACCCCGTCAATTATCTGTTCGAAGACATTTACCGCAACGACTGGAGCATCACCTCGAACACGGTGACCCGGACACGTCGCGGCAGCGCCGGTCCATGGATCCGCGACCTGCGTTTTCTCGTGGAGCGCAAGCGGAGCTGATCGGTTGCGCTTTTTCGTGCCTGCCGATTGGATCGATTCAAATTGGAAAAAGGAGCCTAGCCATGCATCCGATCAGACATTTGTTCGAAGACATCTATCGCAACTATTGGGGCATCTCGCCGGCCACCGATCGGCCGGAGCGGCGCCGCCTGACCAAACCGGCCGCACGCAATCGCAACCTGCCGGTCCAGCCCGAACGCCGGCAAGATAGGCCATCGTCTGACTGACCGTCGTTTGGCTGAAACGGAGCCCGGCCGTTGCCTCCAACCGCCGCACTTTGAGGCGGGGAGGGAATGCCGTCTCAGGAGCGCGGGCGCACCAGCGCCGAGGCTGCAATCGCCAGCCAGCCGGCGATGAGCAAGGTGCCGCCGATCGGCGCCGACAGCGGGAAAAGCCGCGAGTTGAGGAAGTCTCGGGCGAGGAGATCGCTGCAGAACAATACAAGCCCGACAAGAAGGATAAGGCTTGCGATTCGCAGGATACGGTTTGCGCCGACGAGCCCGATTGCAAGAAAGACCGGCGCATGCATGAGCAGGAAGGACGCGACCGTGCCGACGAAAGCGCCGCCCAGATGCGCCGCCGCGGCGGACAGCGCCACGCCGGCCGCGCCGCACAGGCCGCCGACGAAAACGAAGATGCGGCCGCTGCCGCTTGCTGGTTGCTCGGCCGTGCTCATGTCGCTGGTCTCCGTGAACTAATGTAGTCCGCAAACGGTGTCACGACTTGCCGACCTGCGCCAGCATGTCGCGCGCGCGGCGCGACTGGACCAGCCAGTTATACGCGGCTCCGCCAGCCAACAGCACGGATGTGCCGAGAAACACCGCGCGCATGCCGAAATGACCGCCGACGAAGCCGCCGAGCAGCGGTCCGGCGACCTGTCCGACATATTG
>NZ_RZTI01000150.1:0-13534 GCF_003997275.1 Mesorhizobium sp. M6A.T.Ce.TU.002.03.1.1 | reverse complement strand
GACCAGGCTCGCACCGAAATCCTGCTGCTGCTTCAGCAGCAGCGCCTGCAGCCGCTGCAGACGTTCGTCCTTGACGGCTTCCGGCACATGATCGGCCATCTCGGCGCCCGGCGTGCCGGGGCGAGGCGAATATTTGAACGAGAAGGCCGAGGCATAGTTCACCTGGCGTACAAGGTCCATCGTTGCCTCGAAATCCGCTTCCGTCTCGCCGGGAAAGCCGACGATGAAGTCACCCGAAAGCGCTATATCGCTCCGCGCGGCGCGGATCCGGTCGAGCAGCGTCAGATAGTCCTTTGCCGTATGCCTGCGGTTCATCGCCTTGAGGATGCGGTCGGAGCCGGATTGCACAGGTAAGTGCAAATAAGGCATCAGCGCCGGCAAGTCACGGTGGGCGGCGATCAATTCGTCGTCCATGTCGCGCGGGTGGCTGGTGGTGTAGCGCAACCGCGCCAGCCCGGGAATCTCGGCCAGCCGGAACAGCAGGCGGCCAAGACCCCATTCCTCGGCGTTTTCGCCCTCGCCATGCCAGGCATTGACGTTCTGGCCAAGCAGCGTCACCTCGCGTACGCCGGCTTGCGCCAGCCGCTCGGCCTCGGCGACGATCTGCGCCACCGGCCGCGACACTTCCGAGCCTCTGGTGTACGGCACGACGCAGAAGGTGCAGAACTTGTCGCAGCCTTCCTGCACGGTCAGGAACGCGGTGACGCCGCGCCTGATGATCTCGGCGCGCTTCGGCTGCGGCAGGTGCTCGAACTTGTCCTCGATGGCGTAGTCGGTCTCGACGATCTTTTCGCCGCCGCGCACCCGTGCCAGCACATGCGGAAGCCGGTGATAGGTCTGCGGGCCGATGACCAGATCGACGGCCGGCGAGCGACGGATGATCTCGGCTCCTTCCGCCTGCGCCACGCAGCCGGCGACTCCGACCAGCATCTCGCGGCCGGCCAGAGCCCGTTCGGCCTTCATCTCACGAATGCGGCCGAGTTCGGAATAGACCTTTTCGGCGGCTTTCTCGCGGATATGGCAGGTGTTGAGCAGCACCAGATCGGCCTCGCCGATAGCATCCGTCGCCGCATAGCCATCAGCGGCCAGTGCGTCGGTCATACGCTGCGAATCATAGACATTCATCTGGCAGCCATAGGTCTTGACGAAGACCTTCCTGGTCGCGGCAGATGGTACGACCGCACTTTCGGCCGCACTTTCTATGTCGTCCCGTTCTATCGTATTCAGTTCCATCCGGCGGCTTCTAACGCCTTTCCCAGACAAAAAACAGACGATTCTGCTCCATAGAGCGGGATGCATTTGGATTGGACGGGGCATCCCGCTCTATTTGTTTGTTTTAGCCGCATTTGTGCGACGCCCAGTGATTCCACTTGGCTGCAAAATGCTCTAGCGCCGCGTGTCCTCTTGGATGCGCAAAGAACTATGGAGCACGTGAGCCTTTCCGACCTATCGGCTCGGGTGCGGATCGGCGAGCGCCATGTGCACCATATCACGCACCCGACTTTCCATCAGCCGTGCCGTTTCCTTGCGGTTGGAGCCCTTGGAAAAGGCGACCGGCTCGCCGAAATGCACTTCGACGTCGAGCCCGCCCTCTGCCATCAGAACCTTGAGATGCGGCATCAAATCCTCGTCACCGATCCAGGCGGCAATCGGTCGGTGCCTGCGGCCGAGCGGCACGCCATGCAGGCGCGTGTAGACGATCGCCACCGGCTGGATGAAGACCTTTTCGGCCGCCCCTTCCGAAATCGCCATCGAGGCGGCGCCGAACAGCGTGCTCTTGAACGGCAGGACCATGTTGCCGTCGCCGGTCGAGCCTTCGGCAAACAACACCATGGCGTCGCCCTTGGCCATGCGGCTGGCGATCTCGCTCGCCTGGACGCCCGACGAACGCTTGCGCTCGCGCTCGATGAAGACCGTGCGCTGCAGCTTCGACAGCATGCCGATCAATGGCCAGCCGGCCATGTCGGCCCTGGCGATGAATGTCACGTCGACCATGGACCCCAGCACCATGATGTCGGTCCAGGAGACGTGGTTCGAAGCAACCAATAGCGGGCGCTGGCTGGACAGGGTTCCCTTGACATGGATGCGCATGCCCAGCGCTCGGATGATGAGCCGGTGCCAGATCTTCAGGATGAACGTCTCGCGCCAGAGCCCGGTCTTCATCGATAGGATCTGCAACGGCACGAGGATCAACGAGCCGGCGACAACGAGGCCCAGCGCCAGGAAAATCCTGATTTTTCCGATCATCCGCTCTTGGCCCTGCCCCGAGTTCTGGCTAGAGCGCACAAGCACGCTCTAGCAATTTTGAATCTGCGCTAGCGAAGATCGCGACGCATGACAAGCGCGCCGGTCGGGCCGTGCTCTGGCGATCTGTAATAGTTGGCACGTTTGCCGACCTCGCGGAATCCGAGCCGCCGGTAGAGCGCGATCGCAGCTATGTTGGTCTCGTCGACCTCGAGGAAAAGCGCCTCGGCGCGTTGCGCGTGCAGTTCGCGCAGCACCGCATCCATCAATTGCCAGCCGAGCCCCTGGCGTCGATGGGAGCGCGCCACCGCGACAGTCAGGATCTCGCCTTCACCGGCAGCCAGGCGCGCCAGCACGAAGCCGACCGGCGGCTTGGCACCCTGTCCGGTCTGTCGCGCAGCATAACCGAACACCGTGTCCTGCTCGAGCAGCGTGGCGAACTCGTCGTCGGTCCACGGCCGCACGAAATCCTCGCGATGCAGCACCGACATGGCCGCGCTGTCGGCAATCGTCAGTGGTTCGAGCGCAAAGTCCCTGCGGCGCGGCTGGAGGAAAGGAATGCGCATCAGTTTTTTTGCCTTGATAGAATAAACCCTGCCTGAGGCTTGGCGTCCGCCCCGCGCAGATAGAGCGGTTTCGGCTTTTCGCCCTCGCCGTTGGCAGCGGCCAGACGGGCATAGACGACAATGTCGGCCGTGGCACTTGTCGGGCCAATGTCGAAGGCGCGCCCGGCCGACGCGGCGATTTGCGTGGCCGCTGTGCCGGCCAGAACCGGAGAACTGTCCGCCGCGATAGTCGCGGCTTGCGAAAGCGTGCTCACGGCCGGACCATAGCGCAGAACCGACACTTCGTCGTAAAGTGCTGCATGGATCTCCTCGCGGCCGGCGTCGAGCGCGGCCAGCACGGCGCGGCCGGGAAATGTCGCTCTCGCTTGCGCCGCCAGCGCTTCCAGCGTCGTCACCCCGATTGCCGGGATTTTCAGCGCCAGCGCTAGGCCCCGCGCCGCCGAGACGCCGACGCGCAGGCCGGTGAAGGAGCCCGGACCGGTGGAGACGGCGATAGCGCCGAGGCCGGCATAGTCGGTTCCGGCCGCCTTCAACGCCTCTTCGATCACGGCCATCAAATGCTCGGCATGGCCTCTGCCAAGATCGAGCACCGAGCGGCCGAGCTCCTTCCCGGCCGCTGCGTCGTAGACGCAGGCGGCGCAGAGATTGGCGGCACAGTCGATGGCAAGCAACTTCATGAGACGGCCGGTTGGAGCACCCGCTTGGGCACAGGGTTCGAAAAACAATTTCCCTGTGCCTGCCATGGCTCATCCCCGCAAGGGGATAATGCATAAATCGTTTGACGGCTTCGCTTCGGCCTCGCCTGAGGACGGTAACTTCCAGCGAGCGCAACCGTTAGGGAACCGGTGCCGGAAGCGCTTATCCGGCCTGCTCGATGCGCAGCATGTGATTGTCCCAGACATAGTCCGGCTCAGACCGTGTCGCGCCGCCCACTTCGACGATTTCGCCGGTGCCCGTCGTCGCCATGAAGTTCGCCCCATCGGGCGCCAAACCGCAGACCTCGGCCAATGCGTTGGTGGTGACGATCCGGCCGCTGGCCGCATCGATCACCGCAAGCGAGTTGCCTTCCGGCGAGGACACCGCGACGGTGCCGGCGGCGGGGTTGGCGGCGACCGAGCCGATGTAGTTCCGGAAGCCGGAGAGGACGTCCTGCGGCATGTCGAGCAGTTGCAGATCCTTGCCACGCGCGGCGCGGCCGACCAGCAGCGGACGATCGGTGCCCTGCCCCCTGTACTGGCAGCCGAACCAGACCGTGCCGGATCGGTCGAGATCCATGTGACGGATCGACAGTTGGTGCAGCTCCGGCGGCAGTTCGTGCTTTTCGATGAGGTCGCCGGTGAGGCGGTCGACCAGCACATAGGAAGGCTTCATCGTTGCGATGTTGAGTTCGGCGCGGCCGTAATCCGGATGGGTCTCGATGCCGCCATTGGCGACGGCGATCGTCCTGCCGTCGCCCAGCAGCAGAAGCTCGTGCGAACCCATGCCGTAGGTCGGGAACTCACCGATGCGCTTGAATTTCGCGCGCGCGTCATAGACGCCGACCACGCCGGCGGCATTGTCGAAATCGTTCTCGGTGGCGTAGAGCAGCGCACCGTCGGTCGAAAACACGCCGTGGCCGAAGAAATGCCGTCCACTGACGCTGGCAATGGTCAGCGGCTCATCGCGGCCTGCGTGGTCGAAGACCACGGCGAAGGTCCCGGGTTGCCTGGCAAAGACCACGGAGCGCTTCGAGACCGGATCGAAGGTGACGTCGTGACCGCGGGCGGGCAGGTCGATGGCGTGCAGGACCTTGCCGGCCTCGGACAGGATGGCCGCGCCATAGCTGCCGTCGCGCTTGACGAAAGCCGTGGCGAAGACGGCGTCCGTGCTAAGCGTCTTCGCCCATGCGGACGGCGCCATCGTGGCGACGAAGCCAATGCCTGCGGCCCTGATGAAATCACGGCGATCGATCAGCGGCGTGCGCATGCTCAGTCGCCGTCGAGCGACGAGAAGCCGGCGGTCAGGCCGAATTCGGCGGTCAGCCTGGTGCCGATCAGGGTCGTCAGGCTGGATGTCACCAGCGAGAAATGATCGAGCTTCTGGCGCAGCGCCGGGTCGGTGAGCGCCTTGTCGATTGGACCTCTGATGGCCGTGGCGTCGGCGGCCCCGTTGACGAGCTGGATGTGGATCGATTCCGCCATCCAGCGCGCGTCAGGCGACAGCGCATCGCCAAGCTGCGAGGCCTGGAACAGCGCGTCCATGCCCGAAAGATTGCCGGTCAGCGAACGCGCCGTGTTTTGCGACCGCCAGTAGATCGCCTGTTTCGGCTTGTCGGCTTGCGGATTGCTGCCCAGAAAGCCTTTCAGGCGCACGTCGCGGACCATTTCCAGCTCGTTGATGAAGACGCCGACCAGTTCGGTCACCGCTTCGGTGCCGTCGCGGTAGAGCGCGTTTTGCGGGCCCGGATTGGCCCAAAGCGCTGCAAAACCGTCGGACTTGTTCCAGGCGTCGCTGACGTCGGCGGCAATCGTTTCGATGTTGCCGGCAACGGCGGCGCCGTAAGCGCAGCGATAGGGATCGTCCTTGTCGGCGAGCCGCTCGGCGCCATCGCCGTAAAGCACGAATTCCAACGCGCCGAGCCCTTGCATGGCGACACTCTTTGTCGCCAGCTGGGCCGGATCGGCGGCGGTCTTATCTTTACCAGCCAGCGCCGCCTGCACCTGTCTCAGGCCGATGCTCTTGCGGTCCGGCCAGAACAGCATGCGCTCCAGCCGGTTGTTCTCGGTTATCGGTCCGATGCGAATGATCTCCACGACCGACCAGGCATCCACGGTGCCGGAGAATTCCGTGCGCACCGCATCGAGATGGTCCTGCGAGGGCGCGTCGCAAAGCGCGCGCATTGCCTTTGTCAGGCTGTCCGCATGGTCATGCAGGCGTGCATAGGCCGGGCGGACAAAGCCATCGATCGCCCGCTGGATCACGTCGGAGGCCTTGACCGCGGCGGACGCCGGCAATGCGCCGGCGAGGACTAGCGGGAGAATCACAGCAAGCGCTAAGCAGGCATTCGTGGGCTGGCCCAAGAATGCCTGCTTAGATTCTTTTGTTTGTCGCAGGTTCTTGCCGCAACACCGTGGGACACTTTTGCGGAACCTGCTTAGACGCTTCGACATCACAACGACTCCAGGAATTTGACCAGTGCGTCGCGATCGGCCGCATCGGCGGCGGCAAAGCGGTCGCGCGCCTTCTGCCCCTCGCCGCCATGCCACAGGATCGCCTCGGCCAACGTGCGCGCGCGCCCGTCATGCAGGAAGAAGCTGTTGCCGTTGACGGTCTCGGTAAGACCGATGCCCCACAGCGGCGGCGTGCGCCATTCGCTGCCGGTAGCCTCGCCCACCGCCTGCCCGTCGGCGAGCCCCGGCCCCATGTCATGCAGCAGAAAGTCGGAATAGGGCCAGATCAACTGGAAGGCCTGCGCCTTATTGGGGGTGCCGCGACGGGTGACGAATTTCGGCGTATGGCAGGGAATGCAGCCCATGTCGTAGAACAGCTTCTTGCCGGCCAGCACTTCGGGCTTGTCGAGATCGCGCCGCGCCGGCACGGCGAGGTTTTGCGAATAGAAGGTGACCAGGTCCATGACCGGCGGCGGCGCCTCAACCGGGCCGAGGCGCTCCTGCACACCGTTTGGCATGGCAAGACATGCCTTTTCGGCCGCGCTGCAATCGCCCCAGTGGTTGGGCACTTCCGGGGTCGAAATGCCGATGTCGCCGGCGAATGCGTCCGCTGCTTGCTGGCGGATCGATGGGGTCTGCCCCTTCCAGCCGAAGCGGCCGAGCGTCGGCTCGCCGCTCTGGCCGTCGCGCACGATGTTGGGCTTGCCGGAAATGCCATCACTGTTCCGATCGTCCGGATCGGCATGGGCGAGAATGTCCGCCGGGGCGATCTGCTCGACCAGGCCAAGGCCGATCATCGGCGGCGTCAAGCGCGGCGAAAGCGTGGTGTGCGGATCGAGCGGCCCGTTGGCGAGATCATCGACCGAATAGCTCGGCTTACGCAGCGAAACCGCGGTGCCGTCCGGCAGCGTGACTTTCTGCTCCTGATAATCGACACGCATCTTGCCTTCGCCCCGTAGCCCCGGAACGGCCAGGTCCTGCAATTGCGAGCCGTAGACCGGATCGGGAAAGTTGAGCACCTTGCGGGCGGCCAGCGCTGCTTTCTCCTCCTCGGTGCTGGCCTGCTGCGCCAGCCGCAGGAACATGGAGGTGGTGCCGGTGTCGCCTTCCGGCGGATGACCGCGGCCGTCCTTCAGATGGCAATTCTGGCACGCCCGCTCGTTGAACAGCGGCCCAAGCCCGTCCGATGCCTGCGTCGACGAGGGCGACGACACCCAGTTCTTGCGGAAAAGGGCATTGCCGAGCTTGAAGGTGCCCTCTTCCTCGAAGGTGATGTTGGCGGAGGATTGCGAGAAGGCGTCCTTGTTGGCATCCTTCCGCGATGTGCCGGCGCCGCCCTGCATCGGCTCGAACTGCTCAGGCTTGGAAAAATCTGATGTCGGCTTGGTGATGGCGATGACGCGCGCCAGATCCTTCGGCGTCAGATCGGTACGGCTGGTGGCAAGGCCCGCCGGTTCCGGCGCGCCGGCCAGCGCCGAGTCCGTCAGCGCGACCACTACGGCAAGCGAAAGCCCGCGAAGCCATCCGTATCGCGGGTTTTGCTGGGAAGGCAGGCCGTAATCCTCGGCCCGCCGCAAGCGGCGCAAGAAATCTAAGCGGCGCCGCATTCCCGCATGTCCCTAATCCGCCTCGTCGGCCGATGCGGCGTTGAGCTGGCCATATTTTTCCTCGCCGATCGAGGCGAGCAGGTCGAGTTGCGTCTCGAGGAAGTCGATGTGACCTTCCTCGTCGGACAGCAGATCTTCGAACAGCTTCATCGTCACGTAGTCGCCTGCTTCTTCGCAAATCTCGCGCGAACGCTTGTAGGCGGTGCGCGCGTCGTACTCGCCGGCAAGATCGGATTCGAGCACTTCCTTGACATTCTGTCCGATGCGCAGCGGCGCTACCGACTGCAGGTTCGGATGACCTTCAAGGAAGATGATGCGGGCCACGAGCCGGTCGGCATGGTGCATCTCCTCGATCGATTCCGCGCGTTCCTTCTTCGCCAGCTTGGCGTAGCCCCAGTCTTCCAGCAGCCGGAAATGCACCCAGTACTGATTCACTGCTCCAAGTTCCAGAAATAGAGCCTCGTTAAGCCGCTCTATGATCTGCTGTTCGCCTTTCATGGGTTCTGCTCCCGTATTGGACGCGCAGGCCTCTGACGCGATCCAGGTGTGAAACGATGTCCACGCCGCTCGCCTCCGAGCGGGTGTGGTAATTTTCGGTTACCCGAATGATCGTTTCGACCACATTTGGGAAGCAGCCGCAACAGCGACCACGCTTCTGCATGGCATGATAGATCTTCGCCGGCACGAGAAGCTGCCAGGGATCCTGATCCAGCAGCCCGACGATCGTCTGCTCAATCTCCTTCTCGGTGATGATGTTGCAATGGCAGATCAGCATTATTTGCTCTGTATGGCTGACGGCGCTTGCTCAGCGCCGTGTGGCTTATTTTCTTGGTCGAGCCTGATTCCAAAAACCGTTTTTCATGTGCTGTGCGGACCCTCGGTTCGGGCTCGGGGCATCGATGACTACTGGAACACCTTGTCTGGCGCATCGAGGCTGTCCGACCCCTCGAAGGCAATGGCATTGAGTTTCAGGGTGCCGACGGCGCGTTCGATCGACTTGGTCTGGTCGACCAGCGCGTCGATCGCCGCCTGCACGGTGGCGTTGCCTTCGGTGTTGCCTTCGCCGATCTGCTGGTCATAGGCCTCGCCGCCAAGCGCCCGCGCCTTGATGGCTTCCATCTTGGCGACGGTGACATCCAGCTTGTCCGACAGCTCCTTGTCGATCGCCGGATCGGCCTCCTTGACCATGTCGGATACCGAGGGGCCTTCGACGACGGTGCCGTCGAGACGCGTGTAGCTGCCACGATAGGCGGCGCGAATGCCGACGGCATCGTAGAGATGAGAATCATAGGTGTTGTCGGAGAAGCAGTCATGCTCCTCTTCCGGATCGTGCAGCAGCAGGCCGAGCTTCATGCGCTCGCCGGCGAGTTCGCCATAGGACAGCGAGCCCATGCCGGTGAGGATGGTCGAGATGCCGGCTTTCGGCTCGCCGTCGGCAAGATTCTTGCGGGCGGCGCCGCCTTCCTTCCAGTCGTTGACCATGTCCTGCAGATCGGTAACCAGAAGGTCGCTGGCCGACTTCAGGTACTGCGCGCGACGATCGCAATTGCCGCCGGTGCAGTTGGTGAGATCATAGTCCGTGTAGGGCCGTTCGCCGGCGCCCGGGCCGGTGCCGTGCAGGTCCTGGCCCCACAGCAGGAATTCGATGGCGTGATAGCCGGTCGCCACATTGGCCTCGATGCCGCCGGCCTCCTGCAGCGTTGAGGAGAGGAATTCCGGAGTAAGATTGGTGGCGTCGATCTTCTTGCCGTCGATCTCGATCGACTTGTTGGCGATCACATTGGCGGTGTAGAGCGCATTGGCGTCCGACTCGGTGCCGTAGCCGGCGGCGACATAGTCGATCAGGCCTTCGTCCAGCGGCCAGGCATTCACCTTGCCTTCCCAGTCGTCGACGATGGCGTTGCCGAAGCGGTAGACTTCGGTCTGCTGATAAGGAACGCGCGACGCCTTCCAGGCCTCTCGGGCGGCAGTCAGCGTTTCCGCCGAAGGCTTGGCGATCAGCGCGTCGACGGCCTTGTCGAGCGCCTGTGCCGTGGTCAGCGAATCTTCATATTTGGCGAGCGCAATATCGGAATAGGTCTTGATGACCGCCTTGGCATCGGTTTCCGCCTTGGCCGGCAACACGAATATCGCCGCCGTCAATGCCGCCGTGGCGCCGATCGCTGCAAGCCTGCTGCCATATCGCGCCGTGATCATCGCTCTCATGATTGTCATCTCCCTCGGGAATTCAGTGAAATGCCGGCGCCAAAGGCGCGTCGGCAGGCAATCGGCGCCATGGCAAGCCCATGCCATTGGGCGAAAAAAAGGCCGCGACATAGCGCGGTTCGCGGAAGAAAGACATCGAAATGCCTCCAATCGAAAGGGTTCAAGGCCCAGACATCAAAGGGATGCGCTTGACACGCAAGCTTCCATAAAGCGATGAAGGCGCCGGAAGTCAATCAATTTCAGAAAGAAAAGCCAATCGAAACAATAGTTTAGAATTATTCTAAACTGCGAGTGTCAACTTTAGCCGCATATATTGTGCCGTCATTGAACAGCACTCTTGGCGGACCGCCATTCCGGGTGCGACCCGCAAAGGCGGTCTTGCGGCGGCGTCAGACAATTGCCACTTGGCGAGACGTCCTAGACTTGGATCAAGGAATTGGGGCTGCGATGAAAAACGGTGTGGTCATTGTCGGTGCGGGTCATGCGGGCGTGCAAGCGGCCGCCAGCCTGCGCGAGGACGGTTACGAGGGGCCCGTGATCCTCGTCAGCGACGAGAACGAACTGCCCTACCACAAGCCGCCGCTGTCGAAGACCTTCATCAAGGATCAAGAGGCCAAACCGCAGCCGCTGCGCGGCGAGGCCTTTTATACCGGCAGCGCGATCGACTACCGGCCGGGTGTCCGCATCGATCGCATCGATGCCGGCGGACGCAGGCTGGAAATATCAGGTGGTGGCGTGCTGCCTTTCGACCGGCTCATCCTGGCGACCGGTTCGCGACCGCGTATCCTGCCGCTGCCGGGTTCGGATTTTTCAGGCGTTGTGTCGCTGCGCTCGCTCGCCGACGCGCGCCTGATCCGTGAATTGAGCGCGCAGAGCGAGGATGTCGTCATCTTAGGCGGCGGCTTCATCGGGCTGGAGATCGCCGCGACGCTCAAAGCGGCCGGCCGCAAGGCCACCGTGGTCGAGGCGATCGACCGGCTGCTTGGCCGGGCGGTGGCGCCGATCATCGCGAGCCATGTGCGGCAGCGGCTGGAAGCGACTGGTGTGCGCATCCTCACCGGAACCACCATTGCGCGGCTCGAAGGTGAGAGCGGCCATGTCTCGGTCGCTGTCAGCTCGAACGGCGAGCGCCTGCCGGCGCAGATGGTCATCATCGGCATCGGCGTCGTGCCCAATGTCGAGCTGGCGCAAGCTGCAGGCCTCACCATCGCCAACGGCATCCGCGTCGACCAGCAAATGCGCACCTCGATGCCCGAAATCCTCGCCATCGGCGATGCCGCCTCCTACCGGCACTGGCTGACCGGCGGCGACGTGCGGCTGGAATCGGTGCAGAATGCGACCGACCAGGCGCGTCTTGCCGCCCGCACCATCCTCGGCCATGCGGACGGCTTCGCGGCGGTGCCGTGGTTCTGGTCCGACATCGGCGACATGAAGCTGCAGATGGTCGGCCTGATTTCGGGCGGCGACAGCCATGTCGTGCTGGGCGAGGTCAACGAGAACAGGTTCTCGATCTATCACTATGCTGGAAATCGTCTGCTCGGCATCGAATCGGTCAACCGGCCGGGCGACCATATGCTTGGCCGCAAGATGCTCGGCGCCGGCTTCTCGCCAACGCCGCAGATGGTCGCGACCGGGCCCGACGGACTGAAGGCGGCGCTCGCCGCCTTCCAGCAGGAAGAGCCTGTCCGCGCCGCTGAATAGGATTACCGCTCAGGCGGCGCGGACCTCGCGGATCGAGCTTTCCAGGATATCGAGCGCTTCGTTCATGACGCCGTCCTGGATGGTGATCGGCGCCAGGAAGCGGATGACATTGCCGTAGACGCCGCAGGTGAGCAGGATCAGGCCCTTGTCGAGCGCCTTGAGCCTGACCGCATTGGCGATCTCGGCCGACGGCAAGCCCTTCTTCACATCGTTGAACTCGACGGCGTTCATGAAGCCGGGGCCTCTGATATCGACGATCTCCGGCGCATCGTCGCGGATCGATTGCAGCCGCTGCTTCAGCCGGTTGCCCTGCGTGTTGGCGCGGTCGCAGAGCTTTTCCTCTTCGATCACGTCGAGCACGGCATGCGCCGCGGCGACGCCGATCGGGCTGCCGCCATAGGTGCCGCCGAGCCCGCCGGGGTTCGGCGCATCCATGATCTCGGCGCGGCCGGTGACCGCCGACAGCGGGAAGCCTCCGGCCAGGCTCTTGGCCATTGTGGTGATGTCGGGCGCCACTTCGTGGTGATCCATGGCGAACATTTTTCCGGTGCGGGCGAAGCCGGTCTGCACCTCGTCGGCGATCAACAGCATGCCGTGCTGGTCGCAGATCTTGCGCAGTGCCGTCATGAAGTCGCGCGGTGCCTCGTAGAAGCCGCCCTCGCCCTGCACCGGCTCGACGATGATGGCGGCGACACGGGCCGGATCGATATCGGCCTTGAACAGCCGGTCGAGCGCGGCCAGCGAATCGGCGACCGAGACCCCGTGCAGCGCCACCGGGAACGGCGCGTGGAAGACATCGGCCGGCATGGCGCCGAAGCCGACCTTGTAGGGCACGACCTTGCCGGTCAGCGCCATGCCCATGAAGGTGCGGCCATGGAAGCCGCCGGCAAAGGCGATGACCGCCGGGCGGCCGGTGGCGTTGCGGGCGATCTTGATGGCGTTCTCCACCGCCTCGGCGCCGGTGGTGACGAAGATCGTCTTCTTGTCGAACTTGCCCGGCAGCATTCCGTTCAGCCGTTCGGCCAGTCTGACATAGCTCTCATAGGGCACCACCTGGTGGCAGGTATGGGTGAAACGGTCGAGCTGCGCCTTGACCGCCTCGATCACCTTTGGGTGACGATGGCCGGTGTTGACGACGGCGATACCGGACGAGAAGTCGATATAGCGACGGCCCTCGACATCCCAGATTTCCGAGTTTTCGGCGCGGTCGGCATAGATCTGCGTGGTCATGCCGACGCCGCGAGAGATGGACTGGTTCTTACGTTCGGAGATGGCTGAATTCTTCATGATGTCCCTCGCCGGGCCGGCGCCCGTTCTTGTTTGGATGACTGCCGGGAATTGTTCTGGCCTTATTTCACGTTTTCCTCAAGTTGGCACTGGCGGCGGGCCATTGGGCCTGCTGCCGTTGCGTTCACTGGCGGCTTAAACAAACCGCCTATACGCGTACGAGAAGAGGTTTCCTTTTCGCGGGGATCAATTATCCTCGCCATTGTCCGCGCCGTCTTGCCGTAGAGCGGCCCGCGCGGTTGAGGGAGCCATGAGCAGGAACGCGACATCGTCCGCCTCGCCGCCATCGGTCAAAACCCCCAGCCATTTGTCTTTTCCTGCATCCACAATTCTTGCCTGCGCGATGGCAACGCTGCCTTTGCTTCTGGCCGGCTGCCAGAAGCAGGAGGCGGCGGCGAAGAAATTGCCGGTCATGGTGCGCACCGAGACGGTGGCGATCGCCAACTATGCGCCAAGGACTTCGCTCACCGGCGCGATCGCGGCGCGCACGCTGAACAATCTGTCGTTCCGAGTCGGCGGCCGCGTCGCCGAACGGCTTGTCGATGTCGGCCAGCATGTCGATCAAGGCGCCGTGCTTGCCCGCATCGATCCACAGGAACAGGAATTTGACCTGCGCTCGGCGCAAGCCGATCTCGACGCCGCGCAGGCGCAATTGACCCAGGCCGCCGCTGCCTTCGAACGGCAAAAGACACTGCTTGCCCGGGGCTACACCACCAGGCGCGACTATGATGCGGCCGAGCAGGCGTCGAAGGTGGCGCGAGGCAGCGTCGATGCC